>JBFIDI010000020.1:0-24610 GCA_041581405.1 Burkholderiaceae bacterium | reverse complement strand
CGGGAGGTGCGGCCGGTAGAAGCCGATCGCGAAGAAGAAAGGGGTGTCGCCGTCCGCCAGCTGTCCAAGGTGCTCGATCGCCAGGTCGGTCTGGGCGCCGTCGTAGTAGGCCGCGTCCGGCACGTCCGGCGCCTCGGTCGACTGGGCCTTCAGGTAGTGGTGGCCGAACACGTCCCGGTTCCGGAACGGCCGGTCCGAACGCATCAGGGTTTCGCCTGATGTCATCGGGCCGGTATGATGCGAGTATTGATTGGCCTTACCACTTGGCCAATTATCGAAAACCCTATGGCCCTCAAGATCGTCGAAACCCAGCGCCTGTATCGCCAGATCGCCGACCAGCTGCGCGCCGCCATCCAGGCCGGCGAATGGAAGGTGGGCGAACGCCTGCCGGCCGAACGCGACCTGGCCAAGCAGCTCGGCGTGAGCCGGCCTTCCGTGCGCGAGGCGCTGATCGCGCTCGAGGTCGAGGGCTTCGTCGAAGTGCGCACCGGTTCGGGCGTATACGTGCTGCAGGGGCCGGCGCGCCCGGTGGCCGGCGCGCAGCCGCCCCACCCCACCGAATGGGGGCCGCTCGAACTCATCCGCGCGCGCCGCGTGCTCGAGGGCGAGATCGCCGCCATCGCCGCCACGACGGCCCGGCGCAGCGACATCGCGGCCATGACGCAGGCGCTGGACGCGATGATCGCCGACGCGAACAAGGGCGTGCTGCCGCTGCAGGGCGACCGCGACTTCCATTCGGCCATCGTGCAGGCCTGCGGCAACAGCGTGCTGATCGACACCGTGCAACGCTTCTGGGACGCCCGGCGCGGACCGATGTTCGAGCGCATGGTCGACCATTTCGAGACACCGGAATCGTGGAACGCCGCGATCGACGAACACCGCAAGGTGCTGGCGGCCATCCGCTCGCATGACGCCGCGCAGGCGCGCATCGCCATGCACGAGCACATGGACCGCTCCCATACCCGCTTCAACGTCAGTTGGCGCCAGACCAAACGCTCCAAGGAAACCAGACCATGACCCCTTTCATCCGCCTGCATCCCGCCGACGACGTGCTGATCGCACGTGCCCAGCTTGTCGGAGGCACCGACGTCGACGGCGTCAAGGTCCGCGGCATCATCCCCGCCGGCCACAAGGTCGCGGTGCGCGACATCGCCATCGGCGAGCCGGTGCGCCGCTACAACCAGATCATCGGTTTCGCCTCGCGCGCCATCGGCAAGGGCGAACACGTGCACACCCAGAACCTCGACATGGGCCCCGACAAGGGCGACTTCGAACGCGACTACGCGTTCGGCCAGGACGTCAAGCCCGAACCGCAACGCCTGCGCGCCACGTTCATGGGCTACAAGCGCGCCGACGGGCGCGTGGCCACGCGCAACTACATCGGCATCCTGTCGAGCGTGAACTGCTCGGCCACCGCCGCGCGCGCCATCGCCGACCAGTTCTCGCGCCAGATGCGGCCCGAGGCGCTGGCCGCGTTTCCGAACGTCGACGGCGTGGTGGCGCTGACCCACGGCACCGGCTGCGGCATGGACAGCGAAGGCGCGGGCATGCAGATCCTGCAGCGCACGCTGGCCGGTTACGCGACCCACGCCAACTTCGCCGCCGTGCTCGTGGTCGGCCTGGGCTGCGAGGCGAACCAGATCAACGCCTGGCTGGCCAACAGCAGCCTGCGCGAGGGCGAGACGCTGCGCGTGTTCAACATCCAGGACAGCGGCGGCACCACGAAAACGGTGGAAAAAGGCGTGGCCCTGGTCAAGGAGATGCTGCCGCTGGCCAACCAGGCCACGCGCGAACCCTGCGACGCCAGCCACATCACGATCGGCCTGCAGTGCGGCGGCTCGGACGGTTATTCCGGCATCAGCGCCAACCCGGCGCTGGGCGCCGCGGTCGACCTGCTGGTGGCCCACGGTGGCACCGCCAGCCTGAGCGAGACACCCGAGATCTACGGCGCCGAACACCTGCTCACGCGCCGCGCGGTCGACAAGCCCATCGGCGAGAAACTCGTCTCGCGCATCAAGTGGTGGGAGAACTACACGTCGATCAACGGCGGCGAGATGAACAACAACCCCTCGCCCGGCAACAAGGCCGGCGGCCTGACCACCATCCTGGAGAAATCGCTGGGCGCGGTGGCCAAGGGCGGCACCAGCAACCTGCAGGCGGTGTACGAATACGCCGAGACGGTCGACAAGCACGGCTTCGTCTACATGGACACACCGGGCTACGACCCGGTCAGCGCGACCGGCCAGGTGGCCGGCGGCGCCAACGTGATCTGCTTCACGACCGGCCGCGGCTCGGCCTATGGCTGCGCGCCGTCGCCCTCGCTCAAGCTGGCCACCAACAGCCGGCTGTGGCAACGCCAGGAAGACGACATGGACATCAACTGCGGTGAGATCATCGACGGCAACTGCTCGGTGGCCGAGATGGGCCAGCGCATCTTCGACCTGGTGCTGGCCACCGCGTCCGGCGAGCCGAGCAAGAGCGAACGCCACGGCTACGGCCAGAACGAGTTCGTGCCTTGGCAGGTCGGCGCGGTGATGTAGGCTAACGGGGGCGACCGCCACGACGGCCGAGCCCCCCTGCCGCTGCGCCGACGACCCTTTCCCATCCACCCCACCCCTTCGCGCCATGCCCAAGACCATTCCCGCCGCCGCCCTGCGCAGCACCGTCGAAAACATCCTCGTCGCCAACAAGAGCAGCCCGGCCGAGGCGGCCACCGTGGCCGCCAACCTCGTGCTGGCCAACCTCAGCGGCCACGACTCGCACGGCGTGGGCATGGTGCCGCGTTACGTGGACGCGGTGCTCGAAGGTGGCCTCACGCCCAACACCAACGCCACGATCGTGCTCGACACCGGCACCTTGCTGACCATCGACGGCGGCCACGGCTTCGGCCAGGTCATCGGCGAACAGGCCATGACGCTGGGCATGGAACGCGCGAAACAGCACGGCAGCTGCATCATGACCGTCAAGAGCGCCCACCACCTCGGGCGTATCGGCCACTTCAGCGAGATGGCGGTGGCGCAGGGCCTGGTGTCCATCCATTTCGTCAACGTGCTCGCCCGCCCCATCGTCGCGCCCTGGGGCGGCGGCGACGGGCGTTTCGGCACCAACCCGTGCTGCATCGGCATCCCCCTGCAGGACCAGCCGCCCTTCGTGCTCGACTTCGCGACCAGCCGCGTCGCCCAGGGCAAGATGCGCGTGGCCCACATGGAAGGCCGCCGCGTGCCCGAGGGTTACCTGATCGACGAAAACGGCGCCCCCACGACCGACCCCGGCGTGGTCGTCGTCGAGCAGAGCAACGGCCTGTTCGGCGCGCTGATGCCCTTCGGCGAACACAAGGGTTACGGCATGGCCGTGGCCTGCGAACTGCTCGGCGGCGCCTTGTCCGGCGGCGCCACCTGGCGCGGCGAGACCGACGGCCGCGCCGCCGTGCTCAACAGCATGCTCACCATCCTGATCGACCCGCAGAAGCTGGGCACGCGCGAGAGCTTCGAGCGCGAGGCGGCGGCGTTCATCGAATGGGTCAAGCAGAGCCCGCGCCCGCAAGGCAGCGCCGACGACGTGATGATCGCCGGCGACCCGGAGCGCGCCGCGCGCATCGCACGCGAACGCGACGGCATCGTCGTGGACGACAACAGCTGGGCCGCGATCGTCGAGGCGGGGCGCAAGGTGGGTTGCGCCGTGGATCGCTGAACGCGGAAACACGCCCGGGCCTGACCGTGGCGCCGTCGCCGCGGACGCCGCTGCCGGTTCGGCGCAATACCGACCCGATGCCACCGCCGATCGCCTGACTACAATCGCGGCCATGGGTTTTCGGTTGCTTGTCGTGTTCCTGGTCGCCACGCTGGTCTGGTCCGGCTTCAGCACGATCGAAGCGCCGACCAGCGCCGGGCACCCTGCTCCCGGCCAGCACCATGCCTGCGCCGATCCATATGATCCGTGTGACACGCCTCATGGCTCCGTCGAGGACCATCACCTGGACGACCTGCCGTCCCAGACCCTGAGCGATCCCCCCGCCGAACCGCCCGCCTTGCTGCAGGCAACGGGTCGTCCCGGCCATCCCGACGTGCCGCACGCCATGCCGCACCCGTACCGCTCCGCCGCCACCGGGACGCCGCTGCTGGCCGGCCCGTTGCGGCCACCCGCGCGCGGCCCGATCCCGGGCTGACACGGCACCACAGCCTGGCCGGCCACGAGGCCGTCCGGCTGCCACAGAGTCGTTGCAACCGATCCCGCCGAAACCGGTCGTGGAGTCACCCGGGCCGGCCCGCAAGTCTCGTCCCACTTCGATTTTTCCGATCCAGGCATGAAACCGCCCCTCACTTGCGCATCCGCGCGTTTGCGCAGCGCCAGCGCAACCGCAAGCCCGCCCGGCCGGTCGGCCCCGCCGAGGGTCGGTGGTTGCGCGGTTGGCAGTACGGGAGCACCGCGCCTGCGCCGGCCCACCCACACCCGCCCGGCGCCGCGATGCGCCAGCAAAGGACGTGCACGATGAGCGCCGCTGTCTGGGCCGAAGCGGCCTTGCTCGGCCTGTTGCAGGGACTGACCGAGTTCCTGCCGGTGTCGTCGAGCGCCCACCTGCGCATCGTCGGCCCGCTGCTGCCCTCGGGCGGCGACCCCGGCGCCGCCTTCACCGCGATCACCCAGATCGGCACCGAGGCCGCGGTGCTGCTGTACTTCCGGCGCGAACTCCTTGCCATTGCCCTTTCCTGGTGGCGCTCGGTGGCCAGCCTGGGCAGGCATGCGGACGCCGACTCGCGCATGGGCTGGCTGATCCTGGTGGGATCGCTGCCGATCGCGCTGCTCGGCCTGCTCTTCAAGGACGCGATCGAAACCTCGCTGCGCAACCTCTACATCACCGCGACGATGCTGATCGTCTTCGCGCTGCTGCTGTGGGCCGCGGACCGGTTCGGCACGCAGCAGCGGACCCTGCGCTCGCTGGGCTGGCGACACGGCATGTTGTTCGGCCTGGCGCAGGCACTGGCCCTGATCCCGGGTGTGTCGCGCTCGGGTGGCACCATCACGGCCGGGCTGTTGATGGGCTACACGCGCGAAGCCGCGGCCCGTTATTCGTTCCTGCTTGCGGTGCCGGCGGTACTGGCATCGGGCTTCTACCAGCTGTGGCGCAGCGCGGAGGTGGGCAGTGTCATTCCCCCCGGGCCGACGGCGCTGGCCACGCTGGTGGCCTTTGGCGTCGGCTACGGCGTCATCGTCGTGTTCCTGAAATTCGTCTCCACCCGCGGCTACCTGCCGTTCGTGGCCTACCGCATCGCGCTGGGCATGGCCGTGTTGGCCCTGCTCCAACTCGGCTATCTGAGCCCGCTCTGATCCACGCCGCCCCCATCACCTTGTCATCGAGAAACTTATGGACATAACCCTGCTGATTGCCTTGATTCTGCTCAACGGCCTGTTTGCGATGTCGGAGCTTGCGCTGGTCACCGCGCGCAAGGCCCGGCTGCAGAAGCTGGCCGAGGCCGGCGACCGCTCGGCCCAGGCCGCCATCACACTGGGCGAAGACCCGACCCGTTTCCTGTCGACGATCCAGATCGGCATCACCTCCATCGGCGTGCTCAATGGCATCGTCGGCGAAGCGGCGCTGGCGGGTCCGCTGGGCGAGTGGCTGTATTCGGTGGGCGTGCCAGCCAACGTGTCCGGCTATGCCGCCACCGGCCTGGTCGTGGTCGTCATCACGTATTTCTCCATCGTGGTGGGCGAACTGGTGCCCAAGCGGCTGGGCCAGACCCACCCCGAGACCCTGGCCCGCCTGGTGGCGCGGCCCATCAACTGGCTGGCCATCGCGACCAAACCCTTCGTCCGGCTGCTCTCGCTCTCGACCCATGCGCTGCTGCGCCTGCTGGGCGAGAAAGACAACGCCGCCAACGCCGTCACCGAGGAAGAGATACACGCCATGCTGGCCGAAGGCACGACGGCCGGCGTGATCGAGTCGCACGAACACGCCATGGTGCGCAATGTGTTCCGGCTGGACGACCGGCAGATCAGTTCGCTGATGGTGCCGCGCAGCGACATGGTGGTGCTCGACGTGGACCTGTCCTTCGAGGCCAACCTGGCGCGTATCGAATCGAGCGACCATGCGCGCTTCCCCGTCGTGCGCGGCGGCCTGGACAACATCCTGGGCGTGATCCATGCGCGGCAGTGGCTGTCGCAGGCGTTGCGCGGGGAAGACCGGGCCCTGACCGGCCAGCCCCTGCAGCAGGCGCTGTACGTGCCTGAGACCCTGACCGGCATGGAACTGCTCGACAACTTCCGCAGTTCCCACGTACAGATGGCGTTCGTGATCGACGAATACGGCCAGGTACAGGGCATCGTCACGCTGCAGGACCTGATCGAGGCCATCACCGGCGAGTTCCTGCCGCGGGACCCGGGCAGCTCGTGGGCGGTCCAGCGCGAGGACGGCAGCTGGCTGCTCGATGGCCACATTCCGGTGCCGGAGCTCAAGGACCGGCTGCAGCTGCGCAACGTGCCCGAGGAGGAGCGTGGCCGCTACCACACCCTCAGCGGCATGATGATGCTGCTGACCGGGCGCCTGCCAAAGGTCGCCGATGCAGCCCACTGGGAAGGCTGGCAGCTGGAGATCGTCGACATGGACGGCAAGACCATCGACAAGGTGCTGGCCAGCCGCATGCCGCAACCCGAAACCGCAACAGACCAGGCGAACCCTGCAATGCCATGACCATGAACCCATCGCCCGAAAACCCGACCGGAAGGGCCACGCTGTCGGCCATGCTGTTCGCGCTGGCGCACGACGAGAGCCGCGAACGCATCGCGGTGCGCGACCTGCTGGCGGCGCTGGGAGACCGCGCGCTGGCCGCGATGCTGTTCGTCTTCGCCGTGCCCAACGTGATCCCGGTGCCGCCGGGCACGTCGGCCATCCTGGGCGCACCGCTGGTGTTCCTGGCCGCGCAACTCGCCTTCGGCCTGCGGCCCTGGCTGCCGGGCGTGATTGCCAACCGCACGATGACGCGCGCGGACTTCGCCACGCTGGTTCGCCGCATCACCCCCTGGCTGCGCCGCGCCGAGCGCCTGCTGCGACCGCGTGTGGCGGTACTGGCGCTGCCACCCTTCGAGTACCTGGTGGGCCTGCTGTGCCTGCTGATGGCGGTGATCCTGGTGCTTCCGGTGCCGCTGGGCAACATGCTGCCGGCGCTGACCATCAGCCTGTTGGCGCTGGGCATCCTGGAACGCGACGGCCTGTGGATACTCGCGGGCCTGGCCAGCGCCGCCGTGTCGGCCGTCGTCGTATCCGGCGTGTTGTACGCGATGGTCAAGGCGGCGATCTTCTTCATCACCGAGGTGTTGTGAGTACACCCTCCTGTCGGGGGTCGGGTCCTTGTCTGCTGCCTGGCGGCCTTTGCCGGCCGCCGCCCCTTGCGCGAGGCGAGCCTCGCGCGCCGGTTACGGGTTGACCCTGGCTACGTCGGGTGCCCGGGCGCGCCCTGGCCGGGCAGCAGCTCCGGCGGCAACCCGAACACGACGGCATCGTCGCGGTAGACATCAACAGCTGGGCGACGATCGTGGAGGCCGGTGGCAAGGTCGGCTGCGCCGTCACGGCCCGGCATCGCGCGCGGGCCGGCACGGCATGCACCCGCCCCCGCCTGCCCGCAGGCCCGACCGCTAGAGGCCACCGACGCCGGACCGGGGGCCCCGATGCCGCGTACGGAAGGCGCCGGGGGTCTGCCCGGTTTCTCGGCGAAAGAACTTGACGAAATTGGTGGCCTCGGCGAACCCCAGCTGATCCCCGATGGTGGCCACCGGCAGCAGCGTATGCGCGAGCAGCCGCCGGGCCTCGAGCACCAGGCGTTCGATCAGCACGGCCTTGGCGCTGCGGTCGGTGACGAGCAGCGCGGCGCGGGAAAGGCTTTTCTCCGAGCAACCGAGCCGGGCCGCGTAGGGCGCCACGCGGTGCCAGCGCGCGAAGTTGCGCTCGACCGATGCGCGGTACCGCAGGTAACGCTGCACCGCGAGCGGCTCGGCGCGGTCATCGGCCGTGAACGGTGCGCCATCGAGTTGCAGGCGGATCAGCAGCGACTGCACCTGGCTGCGCAGCAGCATGTTCAGGCCCCTGGACGCGGGCCGCCGGGCATCGTCGGCCATGCGTTCGAACACCTCGGTGACCGCGCGCCGCGTCGCGGCCGCCAGCCGCAGGTGCGTGCGCTGCCCCTCGGCCAGCTGCCCCAGCTCGAGTTCGGCCATGGCCTCGTCGGCGCCGGCACCGGCGTCCGCCCGCGCGGCCGGGCCGGACGGCGGCGACGTCGGCAGCAGCTCGGCCTTGAACACCAGCAACCAGCCATCGCAGGCCGAGAGGTCGCCAAAACGATGCACCTGGCCCGGCTGCAGGAACAGCAACGAGCCGGCCGACATGCGCTGCGTCTCGAAGTCGACCATGTGCGCGTAACGGCCCGCGGTGACCAGGATCAGGCAGTGGAAATCGATGCGCTCCAGCCCCCGCGCATCCGGATCGCCCACCCGGCGCCTGAGTTCGGCCACGGGATACAGCTCCACGTCCAGCGCGTGGTTTGCGGGGGCGGCGAACCCGACCGCGGTGACGGGCCGACGTCCGGCGCGTGAGGGTTGCGCTGCGCTTGGCGTTTTCATGTTGTCCCGATTGGATCATTTCTCGCCGGGTATGCACCTCGCCAGGCTGGCGCCGAAAGCGCAGCATTCCATTCGTCGGCTGCACCACGCCGTGGCGCGGCTGGACGAAGCGATGACACAAGGACGGGAGCATGATATGACCACCGAACGGGTGACACAACTGGCCTACCTGGGCCTGGAGGTCAGCGACCTCGCCGGCTGGGAAACATTCGCCACCGGGATCCTGGGCCTCGCGCACAACGGCACGGACACGCACGGCACGACGTTTCTGCGCATGGACGAGCACCACCACCGGTTTGCGCTGCACCCGGGGCCGCGCGACGATCTCGCGCTGGCCGGCTGGCAGGCGCGCAACGTGGACGATCTGCGCGTCATCGCCGAGCGGCTGGGCGCGATGGGTGTGCCGGTCACCTGGGGCGATGCGGCCGAGGCGCGCCAGCGCCGCGTGGCGGCGTTCATCCGCCTGCGCGACCCGAGCGGCATCGATACCGAAGTGTGCTGCGGGCCGCTGGTCGAAGCCGAGCGGCCGTTCCGCTCGCCGCGCGACATCGCGGGCTTCGAGGCCTCGGACCTGGGCCTGGGTCACATCGTGCTGGCCGTGGACGACTACGACGCCAGCATGCGTTTCTACTGCGACGGACTCGGCCTGCGCGTCAGCGATTTCATCGACCTGGACATGGGCGCCACCGAAGCCACGCGCGTGGCCTTTCTGCACTGCGGCCCGCGCCACCACTCGGTGGCGATCGCGCAGGTGGCGGCACCCAAGCGGCTGCACCACTTCATGCTGCAGGTGCGCCAGCTGCGCGACGTCGGCAGCACCTTCGATCGTTGCCGCGACGCGGCGGTGCCCATCACCATGGAGCTTGGCTGCCACACCAACGACCGCATGGTCTCGTTCTACGCGCGTACGCCTTCGGGCTTTCAGGTCGAATACGGTTGTGGCGGCCGCGAGATCGACGACGACACCTGGCAGGTGGAGGTCTACCAGGCGGCCAGCACCTGGGGGCACCGCGCACCGGCGGCGAAGGACGACGGCCCTCGTTGACGGTGGGGTCGGGACCTGGCATCGACATCGGCCGCAACACGCGCGACCGGCCCGACAGCCTCAACCCGGCAACACCTCCCGCGTGCCTCGCACGCCCTGCACCAGCGCCGCGTCGTCCCGCGTCGCCGGGTCCAGCGCAAACCGCGCGAACACCTCCGGCGGCACGTCGGTGGCCACCATCAGGTCGATCATCTGCCGCAACATGCGCGCCTCGACCTGCGCATCGTCGATCGGGGTCAGCTGGCCCGGGTCGTTTTCCAGGTCGTAGAGCCGCGTCTTGCAGTCGATCTGCACGCCCGAACCCTGGCGGTTGAACACCGGCGACTTCTCGGTGCACGGCACCTTGAGCACGCGCAGGCCGCGCGTGAAGCTGAACGGCTCGGCCAGCGTCGCGTCGAGCAGTTCGCCGACGCTGAACGGGCTCTTGATGTGGGCCGGCATCAAGGTGTAGTTGTGCAGGTTGCCACCCTTGACGTTGGGCGGGTACAGGAAATAGGTGTAACGCCCGTCGGTCAGGTTGATGGCGCAGCCGTGCTGGCCGTACAGCGCCGCGTCGCGGATGCGGGCCTGGTCGTCGGCCAGCAGCGGCAGCAGCGATTGGCCCTGCACCTCGGCCGGCGCCGGCAGGCCGAACAGCTCCAGGAAGGTCGGCATCAGGTCGATGGTCTGCGTCAACGCGCTGCGGCGCTGGCCGGCCTGCGCCGCGTGGTCGGGGTGCCAGATCATCAGCGGGATGTGCGCGACCTCGTTGTAGACCGGCATCACCAGCTTGCCCCACATCTCCTGCTCGCCGAGCAGCAGGCCGTGGTCGGTGCCCAGCACCAGCACCGTGTCCTTCCACATGTCGTGGCGGTCGAACAGGTCGAGCAATCGGCCGAGCTGGTGGTCGCAATGCGCCAGCGTGGCGGCGTAGTTGGCGCGCATCTCGGCCACCTCGGCCGGCGTCTCCTTGACCGGGCCGTAGTTCGGGTAGTCCAGCGTCGGGCCGCGGTAGTCGGTCGGGTAGTCGTCGCGGTAGGGAATTGGCGCGTCGAACGGCTCGTGCGGGTCGAAGGTCTCGATCTGCAGGAACCAGTTGTCGGCCGCGATGTTGCGTTCGATGAAGCCGATGCCGGCACTGAAGGTCTGCGCCGCCGGGTAGTCCTCGGGTTTGGTGATGTATTCGCGGTTCGCCATGTTGATGCGGTTCTTGTGGCGCCGCGCGATGCTGTATTGCAGCGGGTGGTATTGCTGGGCCCATTTCTCGGCATCGGGCTCGACGATGCCTTTCCAGGCGTCGGCCTCCTGGCCGCGGATCAGCTCGGCGCTGTCGTACCGCGTGTGGTAGGTCGCGCCGCCGTCTTCCCAGTAATGCGCGTGGTCGGTCGCCAGGTGGCAATAGACGCCGCGCTGCTGGCCCAGGATCTCGGGAAAGGCATGGTCGAACGGCTCCAGCGGCCCCCACGAGCGGTGCAGGAAGTTGTGCCGCCCGGTCATGATCTCGCGCCGCGCCGGCATGCACGGCAGGCTGCCGACCCAGTGCTGGTCGAAGGTGACGGAGCGCCGCGACAGGCGGTCGAAGTTCGGCGTCTTGACGGTGGTACCGCCATAACAGCCGAGCGAGCGCCGGTTCAGGGTGTCGAACAGGGCAAAAACAACACGCATGGTGGCCGGCCTTTCGGTTCAGGGCTTGAGGCCGAGTTGCCGGATCACGCCGCCCCAGCGCTCGGTCTCGCTGGCCAGGAAACGGCCGAAGGTGGCGGAGTCGGCCCCCATCGACGACGACGCCATGGCCTTGAGTTTTTCCTGCACCTGCGGCAGCGCCATGGCGGCGTTGAACTCGCGGTACAGCCGGTCGACGACCGGCGCGGGCGTGCCCTTGGGTGCCAGCAGGCCGGTCCAGATCGACACGTTGAAGCCGGGCAACACGGTCTCGGCAACGGTCGGGGTGTCGGGCAGCAGGTCGATGCGCTTGTCGGTCGACACCGCCAGCGCGCGCAACTTGCCGGCCTGCACGAACGGCAACGCGGAGGCCGTGGCGTCGGAGTCGCAGTCGATCTCGCCGCCGATCAGCGCGGTCAGCGCCGGCGCCGACCCCTTGTACGGCACGGCCGTGATGCTCAGCTTGAGTTCGGACTTGAGCAGTTCGAACGCGAGGTTGGTCACCGTGGCCCCGCCGCCGCCGCCCGCGCAATTGAGCTTGCCGGGTTCGGCCCGGGCCGCCGCCACCAGGTCCTGCATGGTCTTGTAGCGCGACTGTGCGTTCACGACGACGACCACCGGCGCCGTCGTGAGCCCGATCACCGGCGCGAAATCCGCCACCGGATCGAACGGCAGCTTGTCGTACAACGCGCCCATGCCGGCATGGCCGGCGGCGACCAGCAGGATGGTGTGGCCGTCGGCGGGCGCCTTGGCCACATGGCCCGCGGCCACGCTGCCGCCCGCGCCGGCGCGGTTCTCCACCAGCACGGGCTGGCCCAGCCTCGGCTCGATCTCCTTGGCCAGCAGGCGCGCCAGCACGTCCGACGAGCCGCCCGGCGCAAACGGCACCACCAGGTGGATGGGCTTGGACGGAAAGGCCTGCTGGGCCAGCGCGGCGCCATGCATCGTGGCGCCACAACACAACACGGCCGCGGCGAGGCCGCGCAACAAGGGCAATCGAATCATGTCTGTCTCCTGAATGGGCAACGAAGGCTGCTCGGAAAAATTCTAGGAACAGGGCGTGGTGTGCGATAGTGCTGATTCACGAACAGCCGATGCGCCTGGCGCATCACCACACGCCCGCCGCCGACATGCCGCACCGCGCGCCCGAACCGCTGGCCCCGCCCACCACCGTGCAGTCCGCGCCCCGGCTGTTGCGGCGCGCCGACCTGCTGCGCGACTTCCTGGCCGTGGTCAACGCCGGCGGCATCCGGGCCGCGGCCGAGCAGGTGCACCTGAGCCAGTCGGCGCTGACACGCCGCGTGCAGGAACTCGAACGCCTGCTCGACGTGCAGCTGTTCGAACGCCATGCGCTCGGCATGCGCCTGACCCGCTTCGGCGAGGTGCTGCGCCACCATGCCCAGCTGGTCGACCTGAACTGTTATTACGCGGCCACCGAACTGGAAGACCTGCGCGACGGCGGTGCCGGCGAACTGCGCCTGGCCGCCGGCCCGGCCTGGGATGCGGCGCTGGTGCCCGACGCCATCGCCGCGGTGCAGAAGACCTTCCCCCGCATCCGTTTCTTCGTCACCAGCCGGCACAACGACAGCACCCTGCCCATGCTCAGCGACGCGCGGCTGGACCTTGTGCTCGGCTCGATTCCGCAGCCACACGACCGCGACCCGAACATCACCTACGAACACGTGATGCACATCGAGCACCGCGTCTTCGCCCACGCGCGCCACCCGCTGCACAAGCGCCGGCAGAAACTGCGGCCGCAGGACCTGCAACACGCAGCACCCTGGCTCTGGTTCTCCGAGGCCGTGACCACACGCGCCGACCTGCGCCAGTGGTTCCGCCAGGACGGCCTGGAAGCGCCGGACTCGGCGATCGAGGTCACGTCGCTGCAGGCCGCGGTGCGCCTGATGCAGCAAGGCGACTACCTGATGCTGCTGCCGTCCACGCTGATCCCGGTGCTGGCCGAGCGCCAGCTGCGCCCGCTCCAGACCCGGGGGACGATCGCCCGGTATTCGGTCGGCATGATGTACCGGCAGTCGACCTTGCGCATGCGGGCGTTCGCCGAGTTGCGCAAGCACCTGCTGCTGTTGGCGGGAGCGGTCGGCGGCTGAACGCCGGATGTGTGCGGCGGCTCCCGTGCCGCCTGCGCGTGGTCATCGGCCACCGGCCCCCCCAAATGCCGTAGCCCATGGCCCGGGAACGGCCCATACTTTCAGTTACATTCGCACAAAAGAATGAACGAAGGCCGACAAGAACAAACGGGAGGAGAGCCGCAATGGCCCGCAGGGGGAGCAGGAGTAGAAGTAGCAATAACAACAACAGCAGCAGTGCGGCCGAAGGCTTCGTCGACCTGATCGCCCTGTTGCCGTGGTGGGCCGGTGTGCTGATCGCGTTCGTGTCGTACACCGTATTGCACCGGTATGCCTTCCAGCCCGCAGCGGGCGCCCCGCTCGTGCCCGGCCAGCTGGGTAACTTCGTCGCCGGCGCCATGTGGCGCGCATTCGCCGGTATCGCCCAATACCTGCTGCCGTTTTTCTGCCTGGTCGGCGCGGCCATCTCCGCCTACCGGCGCCGGCAACGCAAGACCCTGCTGGCCAACGCACAGGCCGGCGACACCCTGGACGGCATCTCGTGGCAGGAGTTCGAGATGCTGGTCGGCGAAGCCTTCCGGCTGCAGGGTTACAGCGTGACCGAGACCGGCGGCGACGGCCGCCCGGACGGCGGCATCGACCTGGTGCTGCGCAAGGGCGGCCAGGAAAAATTCTTCGTGCAATGCAAGCAGTGGAAAGCCTTCTCGGTCGGCGTGGGTGTGGTGCGCGAGTTGTACGGCGTGATGGCCGCACACGGCGCCACCGGCGGGTTTGTCGTCACCTCGGGCCGCTTCACCATCGAGGCCCAGGCGTTTGCCGAGGGCCGCAACATGACGCTGATCGACGGTGATGGGTTGCGGCGGATGATCCGCTCGGCCCAGGCGGCACGATCGGCCGGCGCCGGCCTGCCTCGGCAGCGGGTGGTGGCGGGGTCGTCAGGGGTGGGGGTTGCGGCGCCGGTCGCGGTTGCTGCCGCTGCTGATATTGATGTTGACGGTGACTCTCCGCCCTGCCCGGTTTGTGCGAAGCCGATGGTGCGGCGGGTGGCCAGGAAGGGTAGCCATGTGGGGCAGGCGTTTTGGGGGTGCGGGGATTTTCCGGGGTGTCGGGGGACGAGGGCGGTTTGATGATGGGCGAGCTGTATCGAATGCGGCACTTGCGGCTTTGCCGACTTCTGGAGGTGCGCCGCATGGATGCTCCTAAATTGTTGTCATCTAGCGGCAGTCGGCCAGAGAAAGCCCTTGGCTGGCGCCAACCGGGTACCCGCTTCAGACTGGTTCCTGTCGGTCGATTGGGCACCGTGAACGTCGGCTCGGGCTTGAAGCGGACATCAGCAATCAGCTCTTGAGAGTGGTTCGAGTGAAACGCCTCAACCGCGCCTGTGCCGGGGGGCCGCTGCGGCTCCCGCTGTTGAGGCGAGAATCGAGTATCGAACGCCATTCTTTCCCAACATGACCACCTACGGACCAGCCAGCGGGATCGCCATAGTCACCGCGCGCGTGCGCGACTTCCGTTCGCTCGCGAACGTCGAGGTGGACCTCAACGACTTGACGGTCCTCATCGGGGCCAACAACGCGGGAAAAACAAGCTTTCTCGACGCGCTTTTCGCCGCGATCGGCGCCGGACGCAAGGTGCTCGGAGCAGACGACGTGCGGCTCGCCGCGGGCGAGGCCATCGCCCCCAAGACGCGGGAAGTCTTCGTCGACGTGATGATCCGCCCCGTGGGGGCCGACGGGAAGGTGATCGACTCCTACCCGGCCGGCAGCTACTGGACGAACCTTTGGGGCACGACGGGCATCGCCCAGGACGACGCGCTCAACGACTTCACGGGCATCCGCACCACTTTGAAGTGGAGCGACCTGCGCGGCGAGCATGTCGTCGAGCGCCGTTTCCTCAAAGAGTGGAAGGCGTTCGCCGATTGGACGACGGCGGCGACCCAGGACCGGGCAGTGAGCGCCGCGCAGCTCGAGCCCCTCGCGCTGCACTACGTCGACGCCAAGCGCGACCTTGAGGAGGACCTCCGGAAGCCGGGATCTTTCTGGCGTCGATTGACCGAGGACCTCGGCCTGAGCGCCGGCGAGATCGAGGAGATGGAGAAGACCCTCTCCGGCATCAACGAGCAGATCGTCGCCAAGAGCGAGATCCTCAAACACCTCAAGGACAACCTCACGGGGCTGCAAAGCGTCGTCGCCTCCGACAGCGGCGCGGTTGAAGTCGCGCCCGTGGCCCGTAAGCTGCGCGACCTGTCCAAAGGCGTCGACGTGTCCTTCAACACCGCCGGCGCCCAGTCTTTCCCGTTGGCGAGGCACGGCATGGGCACGCGCAGCCTGGCCTCGCTGCTCGTGTTCCGGGCCTACGCGTCCTGGCGCGGCAAGAAGGCGAGCGAGGGCGGCGACAGCGTGCACTCCGTGCTGGCCCTCGAGGAGCCCGAGTCGCACCTGCACCCGCAGGCGCAACGGTCCCTCTTCGGCCACATCAAGCAAGTCACCGGCCAGCGCATCGTCAGCACGCATTCGCCTTACTTCGCGGGGCAGGCCCCGCTCGAAGACCTGCGGCTGTTCTTCAAGTCGAAGGGCGACACGGTGGTGACGAAGCTCGACACGAGCCCGCTGAAAGCCGACGATCTTCGCAAGCTTCGCGACACGGTGGTCGACACGCGCGGCGACATCCTCTTCTCTCGCGGCGTCGTCCTGTTCGAGGGGCAGACCGAGGAGCAGGCGCTGCCCATCTACGCCTCCCGCTATTGGGGCGCGACGATCCACGAGCTTGGCTTCTGCTTCGTGCGGGTCAACGGGACCGACTATTTCCCCTTCATCTGGCTGCTCAAGGCGCTGCGCATCCCTTGGTATGTGTTCGCCGACGGGGAGCCCGACCCGCTGGCCAAGTTGGAGGCTGCCTTGAAGAAGGCTGAGGAGCCCGACGCCGCCAAGTGCGCGAACGTCGTCGTGCTGCCCTCGGGCAACGGCTTCGAGGGTCAGCTCCTCGCGGAGGGTTACCTCCTTGAGATCGAGGCGGCCATCGACGAGGTCGAGGGCCAAGCTAAGTTTCTCGACGACTACGTGGCCACGCTCGACGGCAAGCCGAAGAAAAAGGGCGTGATCCGCGACTACAAGTCCGCGGGCGCGCGCGAGCGAGCGGCGGGAGACTACCTTGGCGAGAACAAGACGCGCATGGCCAGGCCCGTGGCGGTCGCGATCTCGAGCCTCCCCGACGCGAAACGACGCTTCCCGAAGAACATAGAGCAGTTGCTCGGGATCGTCGGCAAGAATAACGGGCTCAAAAAGGCGGAGGACGGCAAATGACCGACGGCTTCAAGGCGCGGCTCTCGCCCGAGCAGCTCGCCGTGGCTACCCATGTGGAAGGTCCGCTGCTGGTCGTAGCGGGTCCGGGGTCCGGCAAGACGCGCGTGCTCACCGAGCGCATCCGCCACCTGCTCACGAGCGTGCCCGGCCACTTCCGGATCCTCGCGCTCACCTTCACCAACAAGGCCGCCGACGAGATGAAGGAGCGGCTGGCGGACCTTGGCCAGGAGCGGGAGCGGGCCTTCATCGGCACGCTGCACGGCTTCTGCCTCGAGGTGCTCACCGAGCGCGGCAAGTTCGTGGGCGTCGAGGGCGCGCCGAACATCTTCGAGCAGACGAAGGACCGCCGCGAAGTGTTGGAGAAGGCGATCGACGACGACCCATTCCTCTCCGAGGAGCTCGGCGCCATCGAAGACTCCAAGGAGAGGCGCAAGCGTGTCGAGAAGTGGCTCTCGTCGATCTCCTACGCCAAATCGCATCCGATCACGTGCGCGATCATCGAGGACGAAGAGATCCGGCGCGTGGTCGACGCCTATGACGCGGGGATGCGCGCGAGCAACGCCCACGACTTCGACGACCTGCTACTGCTCACCTACCGGTTGTTGGTGGACAACCCGAAGCTTGGCGACATCTACCGGCGCCTTTACAGGTTCGTCTGCATCGACGAAGCGCAGGACATGAACGAGGCGCAATACGCCGTGATCTGCGCGTTGTGCGGCGACAGCCATCGCAACGTCATGATGGTGGGCGACCCCAGGCAGTCGATCTACGGATTCAACAAGTCGGGGCCGGAATACATGGACCGGTTCGCCAAGGAGTTCGGCGCCAAGCGCGTCGAGCTGACCGCGAATTACCGCTCCTCGCGCTCCGTCGTGGAGTTCGCGCAGACGCTCGACTCCGGCTACATGGTCCATCAGCAGCTCCCGCTGCCAGGGAGCGTCATCGTCCTGCGCGGAGACGACGAGCAACACGAGGCGGCGCTGATCGCCGACGAATTGGAGCGACTCTTCGCTGAGGGGCACGACGACGTCGAAGGCGGAGTGCAGCCGTCAAAGTGCGCCGTCCTCGGCAGGACGCGTTACGCCCTCCTGGCGATCGAAGCCGAGTTCAAGGCGCGCGGGATCGAGTTCTACAAGAGGCTGTCGACCAACCACGAGAACGAGTCCGACCTGGCTGAGGACTTCCTCGTCGCGCTTCGAATCTTGGCCAACCCGAAGGACCGTTTGCACTTGGCGACGCTCGCCAAGCGTTGGCGCATCCCCGAGAGCGCCGTGTTGTCGGACTTTGTCGCCAGCGTGAGCGCGATGGCTGCCGCCGCGAATGATCCCCAATGCGTGGCAATCCGCGACGCGATCGTCGCGGCCGCCAAGAATCCGGATCGGGTGAACCTCATGCCCGCCCTGGCGGCCTTGAAGGCCTACGCGGACACGCTCCCCGAAACCGAGCGCTTGCCAATCTACGAAGACGTCGCGGTGATGACGCAGGAATGGGACCAATTCCTGCGCACGGCCACCGGCCCGAAGACCCTGGCGGCGTTCCTCAGCAGCAAGGCGCTGGGCGCCACGCAGAAGTCCGCCCGAGAGGGCGTCGCCTTGCTGACTGTGCACTCCTCCAAAGGCTTGGAGTTCGACGTCGTCTTCATGGCCGGAATGGCCGATGGCGTGTTTCCCGATTACCGTGCGACGGGCACCAAGGAGCGAGCGGAGGAGACGCGCAACGCATTCGTGGCCGCCACGCGATCGCGCCGGCTGCTTTATCTGACCTATCCCTTGACCCGCGTAATGCCGTGGGGTGACGTGCGACGCCAACGCGCGTCGCCATTCCTCGCCGGCGCGCCTTCCTAGGTCATCAGCCGCGACCTGCGGCTACGGGTCAAGTGCGCGACGTCTAAGGTCCGCTGCCCTCAGCGTCTCTGAGGGGCTCGTCAACGAGCCGGATGCGATCGAGAGCGTGAAGTAAAGGATGCAACGCGACTGACGGCTGTCGCTTCATTGCAGCCGCCCAGAACCCACGGCCGATCGCCCCATAAGGTCGATTCCAGGCGCCCGCACCTAGTCAAAGCTGCCGCCCCCTCAAACAGCCACCTCCACCACCCTCCCCGCCCCCCGCCTGCGCCCCCACACCGCCCGCACCACCGGATAAACCACCACCATCACAACAAGCGCAAACACCACCAGCGCAATCGGCCTCCCACTCAGGTGCTCCACCACCTCCCCCTGTGACACCAGCATCATGCGGCGGAAGTTGATTTCGCAGACCGGGCCGAGCACGAAGCCGACGACGACCGGGGCCAGCGGGAAGCCGAGTATGCGCAGCACGTAGCCGGCCACGCCGAAGCCGATCAGCAGGTAGAGGTCGAACACCTGGCGCTGCACCGCATAGGTGCCGACCAGCGCCGCGAGGATGACGCCGGACAGGATCAGCCATTGCGGCAGCCGCAACACGCCGACCACGGCGCGCAGAAAGGTCAGACCCACGGGCAGCAGCAACACGGCGCCGAGGATGAACACGACGAACATGCCCTGCACCACGTCGGCGTGGTTGAGGAACATGGTCGGCCCGGCCGTGATGCCCTGCATCAGCAGCCCGCCCATCAGCACGGCCACGATGGGGTCGCCCGGGATGCCGAGCGCCAGCATCGGGATCAGCGCGCCGCCGGTCACCGCGGAGTTGGCCGTCTCGCTGGCGATGACGCCGTCCGGGTTGCCCTGGCCGAATTTTTCCTTGCTGGTGGTGAACATCATCTCGATGCGATACGCCAGGAACGACGCGGTGACGCCGCCGATGGCGGGCAGGATGCCGACGAACGTGCCGATGGCGCTCGAGCGCAGGTAGTTGCTGGCGCGAAACACCAGGGTCTTGAACGCGCGGGTCGAGGCCGAGATCTTGCCGCCGGCGTCGTGCGCCCGCGCCTGCGCGTTCGCCTGTATCAGCAGCTCGGATATGCCGAACAGGCCGACCAGCAGCGGGATCAAGGTGATGCCGCTTTCGAAATACACCGAGCCGAACGAGAAACGCGGCACGCCGGTGACCGGGTCGCGGCCTATCGTCGACAACCACAGGCCGAGAAAACCCATCAGCCAGGCCTTGAGCGTGGAGCCTCGCCCGAGTGCGCCGAGCGCGGTCAGCCCCAGCAGCGCGAAGCCGAACATCTCGGCCGGGCCGAAACGGATCGCGATCGCGGCGAGTGCGGGCGCGATCAGGATGAGTGCGAACCCGCTGAGCAGCGAGCCGACACTCGAGCCGATGGTCGACAGCGTGACCGCCTCGGACGCCCGGCCGGACAAGGCCATCGGCCGCGCGTCGAGCAGCGTCGCGGCCGCCATCGGCGTGCCCGGGATGCCGACCACGGTGGCCGAGATCGCACCGCCGTACGAGCCGCCCTGGTAGATGCCGATCAGCAGCGCCATCGACGAGACGGGGTCCATGGCCGCGGTGAACGGGATCGCCATCACCACCGCCAGCAGCGGGCCGACGCCGGGCATGGCGCCAATCAGGATGCCGATCGCCAGGCCGAGCGCCAGCGCCGCGACCTGCCACATCGTGATTGCCTGCAGCAGTTGCGGCAGCGTCGACAAGGTTTCCAGCATATGCAGCGGTCTTTCCGGGTCAGTTGCCGATCAGCGTGTCGATGCCGAGCCAGCCTTCGGGCAGCACCGTGTCCAGCCCGAAACGGAACAACACGATGGAGGCCAGCGTGAAGGCGATGGCGGCGGCCAGCGCATGCCACCAGCGCCGGGCGCCGTAGATGTGTGCGCCGTAGACCAGCAACGCGGACATGGCGATCAGGTAACCCGCCGTCTCCAGCACCAGCGTGAATACCACAAGACCGGCCAGCAGCGCCAGCGGGCGCAGCGGCTGGGAGATCGACACCTCCTCGCCCTGCTCGCCCGCGTCAGCCGGGCGGCGCGAGCGCCGCAGGCTCGCCACCGCCAATGCCAGCGCCAGCACCAGCCCCACCGCCAGCAGCGCACGCGGATACCCGCGCGGCCCCGACAGGCGTTCGGTGATGCCGAACTGCGCGATGTCGATCGAACCCGACACCCACAAGGCCGCAAGCACGATGGCGAGCATCAGGCCCGCCCCGATCAGATCCCGCCTGGCGCGTTGGTCCATGGCGTCGTCGTCAGTTCTTCGCGGTCTTGAGCTTGTCGACGTGCGGCGCGTACAGCGCAAACGACTCGTCCCAGACCTTGCGGAACGCATCGTGCTCCAGGTAGAGCAGGCCGTTGCCCAGGCCGGTCATCTTGGCGACGTAGGCGGGGTCGTTGGTGGCCTTCTTGAACGCCGCGCGCAGCGTGGCGACGACGTCGTCGGGCGTGCCCTTGGGCACGACGAAACCGCCCCAGCCCAGCGCGGCGGCGCCCCAGCCGATCTTCACGCCCTGCTCGGCCGCGGACGGCAGTTGCGGGGCCAGCGACGAACGTTCGTCGGTGATCAGCGCGATGTGGCGCACCTTGCCGCCGAAGATCTTCTCGTGCGGGATGACGCCCACCGTCACGTCGAGCGAGCCGTCGAGCAGGCCGGTCACGTTGGGGCCGCCGCAGCCGCCGGCCGAAGGCACCGGGTTCACGTTGGTCACGCCGGCCACGCGCATGAAATGTTCGCCCACCAGACGCGGCACCGATTGCGGCGCGCAGACGCCGAAGTTGACCGCGCGTGTCTGCGACTTGGCCCAGGCCACCAGGCCCTTGATGTCCTTGGCCGGGTGGTCGGCCGCCACCGTCACGGTGAACGGCGTGGCCATGTGACCGCCGATGGAGACGAAGGAGTCGTTCGAATACGGCAGGCTGGGGTCGAACAACTTGCCGGCGATCTGCGGCGCGACCCAGGTGTTGAGAATCGTGTAGCCGTCGGGCTTGGCGCGTGCACCTTCGACGGTGCCGGTCTTGCCGCCGGCGCCTTCGATGTTGGTCACGACGAAAGGTTGCTTCAGGTCTTTCGCGACGATGTCGGCCAGCGCACGCACCGTCGTCGTCACGGTGTCGGCCGCCGGCCAGGGCACGATGATGGTCACGGGTTTGGTCGGGTACTGCTGTGCGGCGGCCGGTGCGGATGCGAATGCCACGGCCGCCACGATGGCGCACGGAAGCACGGTCAGCTTCGAGGGTAGGAACTTGCGCATGGGGTTGTCTCCTGCTGTGATGATGGATGGATCGGTGTGGTCGCCGGCTCTAGGGGCCGGTTTCGACCGCGTGGGGCCCGGCCTTGGCCTGCGGGGCGGGTGAATAACCGAAGTCGCCGCGCTGCAACACCTCGGCCGCGCCGCCATGGCGTTCCAGCATGGCGGCCTGGTCCGCAAAGGCCTGTGCGTCGGCGGCCTCGGGGTCGACGATGCGGCGCAGTTCGGCGTCGAGCAAGCCGCGCAAGGTGGCGAACTCCGGGTCCTCGCCGAGGTCGGTGCGCTCGTGCGGGTCGGTCTCCAGGTCGAACAACTGCGGCGCCATGCCGACGTAGTGGATGTATTTCCAGCGGCCCTTGCGCACCATGAAGCCGCCGCTCACGGCGCCGGCCGCGTGGTATTCGCTGAAGATCGTGCGGTCCGGCCAGGGCTGCTCGAGCAACGAGAACAAGGAGCGGCCCGGCAACTGGTGCTGCTCGTCGGCATCGAGCGGCAGGCCCAGGCCGTCGAGGAAGGTCGGATAGAAGTCGAGCAGCGACACCGGCGTGTCGGCAACATGGCCCGCGGGAATGCCGGCGCCGCGCATGATCAGCGGCACGCCGACCGACTCCTCGTGGAAACACATCTTGCCCCACATGCCGTGGTTGCCCAGCATCTCGCCGTGGTCGCTGGCATAGATGACGCGGGTGTTCGCATCCAGGCCGGTCTCGGCCAACACCCGAAGCAGCTGGCCGACGTGGAAGTCCAGCAGCGACACCATGCCCAGGTAGGACGCGATCGCGATGCGCCGCGTCTGCGCGTCGAAATATTTGTCGTACGGCAACACGCGCGTCAACTCGCGCAGCCACGGATGACTCACGCGTTCGGCCTCGCCGCACAGACGCGGCTCGGGCACCGTCTCGGGCGGGTACATGGCATAGAACTCGGGCGGCGCCTGCAGCGGGAAGTGCGGCATCACGAAACCGACGAACAACATCCAGGGCTTGTCCGGCGGGTCGGCAGCACGCGCGCGCAGCCACTGCGCGCTCTGCGCCGCGATGTCGCGGTCGTAACGGGTATAGGTCGACTCCTTGGGCCCGATCTCGTGTGCGTATTTGCGCGCGCCGCCCCGCTCCTTGGCGCCCTTGCGCACCAGGCCGATGACGTCGCCGGAGCGGTCCGGGATGTACAGGTTGTGGATCGCGTCGCTGAAGCCGCAGTCCTCCTGGTCGCTCAGGTAATGCAGCTTGCCGATCGCGCCGACCCGGTGGCCTGCATCGCGCAGCCGGTGCGACCAGCTGCGCACCGAGCCGTCGTAGGCGATGGCGTTGTCCCAGAAACGCACGTCGTGCACATGGCGCCCGGTGGCCAGCGCGGCGCGCGCCGGCACGCAGATCGGGCTGGGTGTGTAGGCGCGGGTGAATCGCACACCGTCGGCGGCCAGCCGGTCGATGTTCGGCGTCTTCACCTGCGGGTGGCCGTGGCAACCGAGCACCTGCGGGTCGTGCTGGTCCGACAGGATGAAAAGCAGGTTCTGCGCTTGCATGGCTCGGGCTCCCGGTTTCACATCGGCCAGGCGACGCGGTAGTGGCGCGCCGCGGTGCGCCACAGGATGTCGTCCTTGTGCTCCTGGCTCAGCCCGAGCTCGTCGAGGATCTCGACCAGCGTGTCGACCCACAGGTTGTAGGTGGAACTGATGGTGCTGATCGGCCAGTTGGTCGCGAACATGGTGCGCTGCGGCCCGAAGGCATCGATCAGCTCCGCCACGTAGGGCTTCACCGACGCCTTGGACCACTCGATGCCGGCCCGCTCCACCAGGCCGGAACACTTGACCACGGCCGAGGTTTCCTTGGCGAAGGCGCGGATCTCGGCGCGCCACGGATCGAGCATGCCGGTCATCACCGAGGGCCGGCCGCCGTGGTCGAGCACCAGGCGCAGATCGGGAAACTCGCGGAAAAACGCGCGTGCCCGCGGCAGGTTCTCGACCTTTTGCAGGATGTCGACGCTGACGCCCAGCGACTGCAGCTGCGCGACGGCGGCCCTGGCGCGCGGGTCGGCCAGCCAGTCGCCGCTGAAGGTGTCGGGCGGCAGCGGCCGCAGGCCGACGAACTTGGGCGATTGCTGGTAGGCACGGGTCTGCTGTGCCAGCTCCGCGCTGAAGATGTCGAGCCAGCCGATCACACCGGCCAGCTGGTCGCTGCGTTCGGCGCGCTCCAGCCATTTGTGCGTCTCGCCGATGCTGTGGCTGGCCTGCACCACGATGGCGCCGCCGACATTGCACTTGGCGCGCAAGGTGCGCAGGTCCGCTTCGGTGAAGTCGCGGTGCAAGCCGGCGATCTTGTCGCGTACCCAGACGTCTTCGCCGTCGTCCAGTGTCCAGAGATGGATGTGCGCATCCAGGTACATGGTCTCGTGTCTCCTCGCGATCTGCCGGTGCCGGCGCCTCCGTCGCGGCCGTCTGGCTGCGCGTGCGGGGTACCGTGATGCGACGCAGTATGCGCGCCGATGCTATGTCTGTCATATGTTATGTTCGCCCCTGGCTATACAGTCTCGGCATATCAAACCAGACACAGGACAGCGGCACCATGGAAGCAGAACGCCTGTTGCGCCACCTCAAGCTCGGCGAGTTGCGCGCCATTGCCGAGATCGCCCGCTGCGGCAGCATCCTGGCCGCCTCGGTGGCCATGGGCACCTCGCAGCCGGCACTGACACGCGTGCTGGCGGCGGCCGAATCCAAACTCGGCGCACGCCTGTTCGAACGCCTGCCGCGCGGCGTGCGCCCGACCACGCACGGCGACGCGGTGCTGCGCCGCATCGCGGCCGT
>JBFIDI010000019.1:0-24911 GCA_041581405.1 Burkholderiaceae bacterium | reverse complement strand
TGCGCCCAACAGGTCGCCGGTGCGAAACGGCACGCTGCCGGCGATGTTGGCAAGGTCCTCGCCGGGCAGCGCGTACCGGTCGTCGGTGCGGGCATACATCACGCCGGCCACCTCGGCCCGCACGGTATGGGAGGTATGGGCGATCGGGTCGATGATCTCGACCACCGGGTCGCCGACGGCCAGCGTGTCGCCGGGCACGGCCGCGAACACCAGCACGCCGGCCACCGGCGCCTTGACCGTCTGGGCACCTGACAGCGGCGTCGCCGCGCAGCTCGCCTTGGGCAGGGGCGGCGGCGTTCCGGCGACGATGCCGGCATGTTGCAGGCTGGCAAGAATGGCCGCCGCATCGGCCCGGGCCAGGCCGTGTTCGAGTTGCGCCTCGCCGCGCAACTCGACGGTGGCGCTGCCGCAGGCCTGGGGCACGGGCAGGCCAGCCAGCGCCGGGTCGGCGCGCAACTTGTCGGCGAGTTTCCACCACAGGCCGGAAAAACACTCGTCGAACGAGACGCCGCCGGCATGTTGCGCCAGCAGCACCGCGCGGGCGCCCAGCAGGCGTGCCAGCGGCTCGAGTTGCGGCCAGCAGGGCGTCTCGGTGTACAGGTGCAGCACGGCTTCGCAGTCGCAATGCAGGTCGAGCACGAGGTCGGCATCGAAGGCCAGCTGCACCAGGGTCTTGCGCAGGCTGTGCAGCGCGTTGGCGGGTTTCCACTGCGCCAGCCAGGCCGCAACCGCGGCGCGTATGGCGACGACGTTGGCGGCCGCATCGTGCGTGAGCCGGTCCTTGACCGTATCGAAGACGGCCGAGGCCAGCTCAGGATAGTTGCGGTTGAAGTTCTCCGAACTGCCCAGCTCGAATCGCCCCATGGACTTGTGGTCGAGCCGCTGGGCCAGGCCGATCGGGTTGGCCACCGGAACCAGCACCACCTCGCCGAGCAATTCGCCGCGGGCTTCGGCCGCCTCGAGCAGGCCGCGCAGGTGATAGGCCGCCAGCATGCCCGGCAGTTCCTCGGCATGCAGGCTGGCCTGGATATAGGCCTTGGGTCCGGCGCCAGGCTGGCCGAAATGCAGGCTGGTCACCTGGGTCTGGCGACCCAGGCTCTGGTGTTCCAGCGGATGGTCGATGCGGCGCATGGTGGCGTGTCCTCGGTTCTCAGTGCCGGCGCGGCGCCAGGTGCGCCAGGAAGCGGCGCTCGGCCAGCTTGATCAGGCCGATCAGGCAAAACGTCGCACACAGGTAGATCGCCGCCGCAGCCAGATAGGCCTCGAACGGCAGGTAGAAGTCGGAGTAGATGCGGCTGGCCGCGGCGGTCACGTCGAGCAGCCCGGGCACCGCGCTGGCCAGGCTGGTGCTGTGCAGCATCATCACCACCTCGTTGCTGTAGGGGGGCAGGGTGCGGCGCATCGCGCTGGGCAACACGATACGCACCATGACCTGGAACCGGCTCATGCCGAAGGCCTGGGCCGATTCGATCTCGCCCGCATGGGTCTCGCGGATCGCGCCGGCCAGCATCTCGGCGGTATATCCGGCCGTGTTCAGGCTGAAGGCCAGCAGCGCGCAGAAGGCCGGCTCCTTGAAGTGGGTCCAGGGCCAGGTGTCGTCCCAGCGGGCCTGGATCCATTCGAGCTGGCCCAGGCCGTAATAGATCATGTAGACCTGGATCAGCAGCGGCGTGCCGCGGATCACGAAGGTGTAGGCGCCGACGATGCGCGCCAGCCACTTCCAGGGGCCGGTCAGCGCCAGCGCGAACAACACCGCCATCACGCCGCCGACCACCAGCGAGGAGCTCAGCAACCACAGGGTGGTCAGGATGCCTTCGCCGTACAGGGCCAGGCTGTCGGGGCGGAAGATGACTTCCCAGTCCATCTACAGGTTCCCCCGTTTCGTGCCCAGGCTGTAACGCGCATGCAGGCGGCGCAACACGCTCAGCGAGGCCCAGGTGTAGAGCAGGAACAAGGCGCCGGTGAACAGGAAGAACGCGAACGGCGAACGTGTCGCCGCGCTGGCCTGCTTGGCCAGGTAGGTCATCTCCTGCAGGCCGATCAGGCTGATCAGCGCCGTGGCCTTGATCAGCACCAGCCAGTTGTTGGTGAAGCCGGGCAGGGCGTAACGCACCATCTGCGGCAGGGTGATGCGCACGAAGGCCTGGACCGGGCCCATGCCGAACGCGGCCGCGGCCTCGAACTGGCCGCGCGGGATCGACAGGATGGCGCCGCGAAAGGTCTCCGTCATGTAGGCGCCGTAGATGAAGCCCAGCGTCAGCACGCCGGCGGTGAACGGCTCGATGTCCAGCGTCATGTCGGTGCCGGACATCTCGAGCAAGGTGTTGATGCCGATGCTGCCGCCGTAGAACACCAGCAGCATCAGCACCAGCTCGGGAATGCCGCGGATGATGGTCGTGTAGACGGTGGCCAGTGCCACCAGCGGCTTGTTGCCCGAGAGTTTGGCCGCGGCCCCCATCAGTCCGAGCGCGATGGACACCGCGAGCGCCGCCAGCGACACGCCGACGGTCAGCAGTGCCCCTTGGAGGATGGACCAGTAATATTCGGACAAGTACGCGAGGGATGGGGGGAGAAGACAACAGGCCGGCAACCGCGCGGGTCACCGGCCGGGGCAGGCGACGGCCGGATCAGCCGCCGTAGACGTCGATCTTGAAGTATTTGTCGTTGATCTTCTTGTAGGTGCCGTCGGCGCGGATCGCCTTGATCGCGTCGTTGAGCTCCTTCTTCAGCTCGGGCTGGCCCTTGCGGATCGCGAAGCCGGCGCCGATGCCGAAATACTTGGGAATGAACAGTTCGGGGCCGACCAGCACGTAGTCCTTGCCTTCGGGCTTGGACAGGAATCCGCCGGTGACCTCGAGCACGTCGGCCACGGTGCCGTCGAGACGGCCCGAGCGGATGTCGAGGTAGACCTGGTCCTGCGCCTCGTACGGGGTGACGGTCACGCCGACCTTCTTGAGCTCGCCGTTGGCGTATTTCTCTTGCGTGCTGCCCTTGAGCACGCCGATCTTCTTGCCCTTGAGCGAGGCGACGCCATCGAACTTGATGTCGTTCTTGATGACGATCTTGCTGGGTGTGTTGTAGTACTTGTCGGTGAAGTCGACGACCTTCTTGCGGTCCTCGGTGATCGACATCGAGCTGATGATGACGTCGTATTTCTTCGCCTGCAGGCCGGTAATCATGCTGTCCCACAGCTGCTCGACGAAGACGCACTTGCGCTTGAGGTGTTCGCAGACGGCAAGGGCGATGTCCACGTCGAAGCCGGTGGGCTTGCCGTCGGCGGTCTTGAAGGTGAAGGGTTCGTAGGTCGGGTCGATCGCGACCTTGAGTTCCTTGTCCTGGGCCGTGGCGGTGACGGCCAAGGCACCCATGGTCAGTGCCAGGATGAGCTTCTTCATATGAGGATCCCCTGAGAATGGCCCGGGCGTCGCCCGGGACCGGGTTGTGACAAAAATGTGATTCTAGGCCGGGGCGGCCTGCTTCCGGGTCAGTGTTTGCCCTCTAATCGACGCTGGAATAGAGGCAACCCGTACACTCGGGGGTCCCCCCGAATGGCCCCCATGAACGCTCCTGTCGACGTTTCCCTGTTTGCGCGCGCCGCAAAACCGCTGACCAGCTACCGCAAGTACTGGGCCGCGCGCTTCGGCACGGCCCGGTTCCTGCCGATGAGCCGCGCCGAGATGGAGCAACTGGGCTGGGACAGCTGCGACATCATCCTCGTGACCGGCGACGCCTACGTCGACCACCCCAGCTTCGGCATGGCGGTGATCGGCCGCACGCTGGAGGCCCAGGGATTCCGGGTCGGCATCATCGCCCAGCCCGACTGGCACAGCGCCGACGCGTTCAAGGCGCTGGGCAAGCCGAACCTGTTCTGGGGCGTGACCGCCGGCAACATGGATTCGATGATCAACCGCTACACCGCGGACCGCAAGATCCGCAGCGACGACGCCTACACGCCCGGCGACGTCGGCGGCAAGCGGCCGGACCGGGCCGCCATCGTCTACAGCCAGCGTTGCCGCGAGGCCTACAAGGACGTGCCCATCGTGCTCGGCGGCATCGAAGGCAGCCTGCGCCGCATCGCGCATTACGACTACTGGTCCGACAAGGTGCGCCGCTCCGTCGTCGTCGATGCCAAGTGCGACCTGCTCTTGTACGGCAACGCCGAACGGGCGCTGGTCGAGATCGCGCACCGCATCGCCGCGCGCGAGCCGGTGTTGTCCATCACCGACGTACGCGGCACGGCCTTCGTGCGCCGGCCGGACGATCCGACCGGGCAGGGCTGGTTCGAGATCGATTCGACCAGCGTCGACCAGCCGGGTCGCATCGAGGCGCATGTCAATCCGTACATGACGACGTCCGAGCAGGCAGCTGGGCAGGGTGCCAGCTGCGCCCGGGAGGACGACGGAGCCGCCGGCGGAACCGCCGCCGCGCAGGCCGATCCGGCGATCCAGCCCTTGAATTTCATGCCCAACCCGGCCCTCAAGGGCAAGCTCCAGGTGCCCCCGCGCGAGCGTTCGGTGATCCGCCTGCCCAGCTACGAGCAGGTGCGCGCCGACCCGGTGCTGTATGCCCATGCCAACCGGGTGCTGCACCTCGAGACCAACCCCGGCAACGCCCGTGCGCTGGTGCAGGCCCATGGCGACGGCGCGACCGCGCGCGACGTGTGGATCAACCCGCCGCCGATCCCTTTGACCACGGCCGAGATGGACCATGTGTTCGACCTGCCGTATGCGCGCGCGCCGCATCCGCGTTACGCCGACGAGAACGGCAGCCACGACGGCGCCACCAAGATCCCGGCCTGGGAGATGATCCGCTTCAGCGTGAACATCATGCGCGGCTGTTTCGGCGGCTGCACCTTCTGCTCGATCACCGAACACGAAGGCCGCATCATCCAGAGCCGCTCCGAAGACTCGGTGATCCGCGAGGTCGAGTCAATCCGCGACACGGTCAAGGGTTTCACCGGCACCATCTCCGACCTGGGCGGGCCGACCGCCAACATGTACCGCATCGGCTGCAAGAGCCCCGAGATCGAGGCCGCCTGCCGCAAGCCGAGCTGCGTGTATCCCGGCATCTGCAGCAACCTGAATACCAGCCACGAGGCGCTGATCCGGATGTACCGGCGCGCGCGCGGCCTCAAGGGCATCAAGAAGATCCTGATCGGCTCGGGCCTGCGTTACGACCTGGCCGTGCAGTCGCCCGAATACGTCAAGGAACTGGTCACCCACCATGTCGGCGGCTACCTGAAGATCGCGCCCGAACACACCGAGCAGGGGCCGCTGACCAAGATGATGAAGCCCGGCATCGGCACGTACGACAAGTTCAAGCAGATGTTCGAGAAATATTCGCTCGAGGCCGGCAAGAAGCAGTACCTGATCCCGTATTTCATCGCCGCCCATCCGGGCACCAGCGACGAGGACATGATGAACCTGGCCGTGTGGCTCAAGAAGAACGGCTTTCGGGCCGACCAGGTGCAGACCTTCTACCCGAGCCCGATGGCCACCGCCACCGCGATGTACCACAGCGGCCGCAATCCGCTGCGCCGCGTGGGTCGCGACAGCGAACCGGTGGACATCGTGCGTGGCGACAGGCGCAGGCGCCTGCACAAGGCCTTCCTGCGTTACCACGACGCGAACAACTGGCCGCTGCTGCGCGAGGCGCTCAAGTCCATGGGCCGTGCCGACCTGATCGGCAACGGCAAGCACCACCTGATCCCGACCTTCCAGCCTCTGACGGACGGGAACTACACCAGCGCGCGGCGCAAGAACTCGACCGCCGCCACATCGAAGCCCACGACACCGGCCAAGGGCCGGCTGCTGACCCAGCACACCGGCTTGCCGCCGCGGGTCACCGGCAGCGCGAAAAAGCCGGCGCGCAAGCGCTGAGGCCTGCGCGCCGGCGCGTTGTCAGCGGCCGCGCGGGCGCGGCAGTCCGATCACCGTGCCTTCGCGACGCGCGTCGGCGGCACCGTATTGCTTGCCGGTCCTGGGCTCGATCAGCACGGTCTGTACCGAGCCGACGTCGCTGAGGTTGACCGTATAACCCAGGCCCAGCGGCCCCAGTGCCTCGACCGTCGCGGCGGGAAACCACGGATCGACCGTGATGGTCGGGCTGGCGCTGGCCACCGACAGCCGCGGTGCATCGACAGCCTCCTGCATCGTCATGCCATGGTCGATCAGGTTGATCGTCACGTTGACCACCGAGTTGATGATGGTCGCCCCGCCCGGCGAGCCGTAGGCCATCAGCGGGCTGCCGTCCGGGTTGAAGATCATCGACGGCGCCATGCTGCTGCGCGGACGCTTGCCCGGCTCCACGTCGTTGAAGCCGGCGGTGCCGGTGAACGGGTTGGTGGTCGGCGTGGTGTTGAAGTCGGTCAACTCGTTGTTCAGCAGGAAGCCGTGGTTCTTGAAGCTGCCGTCGGGCAACTGGTAACCGGCGAACACGCCGATGCCGTAGCCGGACTCGATGGTATTGGTGTACGACACCACGTTGCCCCATTTGTCGACGACCGAGAAATGGGTCGTGCCGTTTTCGTGGCTGACCGGCGGAGCCGCCACGGCCAGGCGAGTGGCGGGCGACAGGCCGGCCACCTCGTAGGGCCGGGGATCGTCCGCCGACGGATTGGGGCTCAGGCGCGCGCCGGGGGTGATCAGCTGGCTGCGCATCGCGACGTAGTCGTTGGCGAGCAATCCCCTGGCCGGTACCGGCGCGAAATCGGCGTCACCCATCCAGATGGCGCGGTCGGCAAACGCGATGCGCATCGCGTCGGCCATGACGTTGGCGGTCTTCACCGAGCCGAAGCCATAACCCTGGCTGGTGTCGCCGAGCGGGAATCGCTCCACCAGCTTGAGGATCTGCAGCACCGTCAATGCGCCGGAGGACGGTGGCGGCATCGACTTGATCCGGTGGCCGCGGTAGCTGCCTTCGATCGGCGTGCGCAGCTTGGCCTGGTATTGCGCCAGGTCGGCCAGCGTCATGGAGCCGCCCTTGCCGATCGGGCTCAGGTGGGGCTGGTTGTATTGCTGGCCCTCGATGATGCCCAATGCGATGTCGCAGCCCTTCTCGGGCATGTAGCGGTAGAAGCAGTCGGCCCCGTGCGTGGCGATCTGGCGGAAGGTCTGGGCCAGCGGCTTGTTCGTGACCAGCGAGCCGACGGCGCGGAAGTCGCCGCCCGGACAGAAGTATTCCGAGGCGGCGGGTGAATTCTTGGCCCGGCTGGTCGCGCTGCTGCAGGCGGTGCTGCTGACGAACCGCGGTGTTGCCGCAAAGCCGCCGTCCGCCAGCGCGATCGCCGGCTGCAACACCTTCGACAACGCGAGCTTGCCGTAGTTTTTCACCGCCATCTCCGTGCCGCGCACCATGCCCGGCACGCCCACGGCCACGCCCTGCAGGGAGCGCCGGCTGAACGCCTGGCCGACGAACATCGACGGGGTCGCGCCGGCAGGCGCTTCCTCGCGGCTGTCGATGATGACGGTCTGGCCGGTCCCCGCCATGTGGATCATCATGAATCCGCCGCCGCCGATGCCGGCCGATTGCGGCTCGACCACGTTGAGCGCATAGGCGACCGCCACTGCGGCGTCGACGGCGTTGCCGCCTTGCTCGAGGCTGGTTGCGCCGGCTTCGGCGGCGTAGGGGTTGGCGGCCGACACGACGCCTTGCCGGAAGGCCTGTCCGGCCCAGGCCGGCGGCTTGCCCTGGGATTGCGCGGGCAGGTTCACCGACGATTGCACGCCGGGCGCGGCGCCGCCGCGATCGGCATGGACCCCGGTGACGGTGCTGCAGGCCAGCAATATCGCCACGCGTGTGGTGGTCAGGCGAAACAGGGAAAGGCGGGAGCGCATGGGTGTGTCCTTGTGGAGTGGCGGTAGGGCGTTGACCTTACGTCGCGATCATCGGCACGGTAATTCGGGTAATTACCCCGTCTGTTCGGGGGGGGGGGGGGCGAGCGGCAACGGCCCGCGGGCGGTGCCGGGCACCCGGCCGTGCGCCGTCTTCGTCAGGAGTTGATGGCGGCGCGGCAGTCGCCACGGCCCGGCCTGCAAGCGGTCAGGGCCGGTCGCAGGCCTGTACTTGAGCCAGCAGGCGGGCGATATAGGCGTCGGTGATCCCCAGTGCCTCCAGCTGGGCGGCCAGGCTTTCCAGGTAGGCCCGGTTGGAGCCCAGCGGACCACACGCGGAGGCGACCACGGCCGCGGTCTCGTCGAGCGGCAGTTCGCCGACATATTCCGGGTGTGCGCAGTTGGCCGCGAACACCAGGGCGTCGATATCGCCCTGCGGCGTGGCCAGTGGATGCCATTGCGGCGCATAACCGCCGCGCACCATCTCGCGCCGCCACAGGATGCAGGTTTCCGCCTCGACCAGTTCGGCCGGGATGCGGAACACCAGCCCGGTGCACTGGCCCTGCTCGGGCGCCAGCGTCAGCATCAGCGCCGGACATTCGGGCGAGCCGCGTCCCGACGTGATGCGGTAGCTGAAACGGCGCTGGAAACCCTCGACCCGGGCCAGACGGACTTCCGCGAAATGGATGCCGGGGTCCCACATCAGCGACCCGTAGGCGAACACCCATACATCCGCGTCCGTGTCCCGGTGCCGCAGCAAGGCATGGCGCGTGGCCTCGCGCTCCGCGTCGGGCAGGCGCCAGGCCGCCGGATGCCCGGCTTCGCGGGCGCGCTGGTCCCATACGGCCAGCCGTTGCGGGGTCATGCGCAGCTCCGAAGTCTCGCTGGGCGTGAGGCGACCCCGCAGGTGCGGGAGATGGGCGAACGGGTTATGGGTCATCGTGCTGATGCCACTTTTTACCATGCCGGTCGGCTCCGGCATTCCGGACTGTGGCGTGTTGCCATCATTTTTACCCGGATTCAATTGACCGGGTAATTTAACCCGGGTATTATACGTGGTCGCCCGGTGCCCCTGGCCGGCGCACGAGACTGCACCATGACATCTTCCTATACCTGCTTCGATGCATTCCGCCTTGTCGCGTCCGGCGACCTGTCGACGGTGACCCCGGCGTTTCAACGCGCCCATGCCGATCCCGCACCGGGGCCGGTGCTGCTGTTCGACGACCAGAGCGGCCGCACGATGGACATCGACACCCGCGGCCCGCAGGAACAATGGCTCGCGCGCCTGACGAGCGCGCAGGCGGCCGACCCGGGTCCGCGGTCCGGCCGGGTCCGGCCGGTCGCGCCCGACGACACCGGCACTCCGGCACCGGATGCGGCCGACGGCGAGCCCCGCGGGCGCGGCCGACCGAAGCTCGGCGTCGTCGCCCGCGAGGTCACCTTGCTGCCGCGGCACTGGGACTGGCTGGCGACACAAGCCGGGGGCGCATCGGTGGCCTTGCGCAAACTGGTGGAGCAGGCGCGCCGCGCCGACACGGACGACACCGCCCGGCGCCACGAACGTGCCTATCACTTCATGTCGGCACTCGCAGGCGACCTGCCCGGCTTCGAGGAGGCGCTGCGGGCCTTGTTCGCCAACGACCGAGCGCGACTCGAGGTGCTGCTCGCGCACTGGCCGGCAGACGTGCGGGAGCACGCGTTGCGGCTGGGTTTCGGCGCGCCGCCTGCGCCACCTGCGTCGGACGGGGCCGACCGGGCACCCCGCAACCCCGAACGATCGACGAAGAAGGGCAGATCCGCACCATGACCGACAAACGCAGCCTGCGCAACGGCTACAAGCAATCCTTTGTTCCCATCGGCGTGTTCGCGATCCGCAACACCGTGAACCGGCGCGTCTTCGTCGGAGGCTCGCGCAACCTCGAGGGAGCGATGAACCGGCACCGATTCGAACTGGTGACCGGTTCGCACCGCAACACCGATCTGCTGGCTGACTGGAGGCGCTACGGCGCCGACGCCTTTGTTTTCGAGGTGCTCGACCAGGTCCGGCACAGCACGGATCCCGATGTGGATTACGACGCCGAACTGGCGACCTTGCTCGAACTCTGGCAACACGAGTTGCCGTGTTTCGGCCCCGGCGGCTACAACGGCGCCGAGCGGCCGGTCACGCGACGCTGATCGCGCCGCCGCGGCCACCGGGCCGGCCCGGCCCGGCCTTTTCTGACATTTGATGGAACGAACCACACCATGACCACGACGACTTCCCTTGCGCAATGCCTGCACGTCAGCGCCTTGCATGCCCGCATCCGCTACGCGCTGGATGACGAACTCGGCACCTACCACGGCCTGAGCTACGCCGACTACCGGCTGCTGCTCGCGCTCGATCAGTCCGGCGACACGCCGATGGCCATGGCCGATCTCGTGCCGTGCCTGGGCGTGCCGCTGTCGGCTGTGGTGCGCCAGATCCTGCCGCTCGAGAAGACCGGCCTGGTGCAACGCCAGGGCGCCGACGGTGCGCAGGGGCGGCGCACGGTGCGCCTGCGTCCCGCCGCGCGCCAGGTGCTGGTCAACGCCACCGAGACGGCCCAGGCGGCGTGCCGCAGGCTGGCGCTGCCGGATCCGGCTTGCGGCTCGGCGGCATCCGCGATGTCCGCCGCCGCCGCGTAGTCGACGCCGGGGCACCCGGCCGCGCTGGCGATGGCCCGTCAGCGGCGCGACACCTGGCCGCGGCTTGGTTTGCGGCGGCCGACCGCCGGTGACGGGGACGGCTGCAGGCTGGTGGCCAGCTGCGCCTGCGCGAGTCGCCGCACGATGGCTTCGGCGGCCAGCGATGCCGCGGTGCGCGGCACATCGGGTTGTGCCAGCAGCATCACGCGGCGTGTCAGCGTGGGTTCGTCCAGCAGCGCCGTGTGCAGGCCGAACCGGCGCGCCAGCGTCGTGACACTGGCCTGCGGCAGCAGCGTCGCCGCGACGCCCTCGGCACACAGTTCCACCGTGGCCAGCGAGTCGTCGATGCCGCCGACGATGGTGATCGCGACATCGCGCGACGCCGCGGCATGCAGCAAGGCCTTGTGGACCGGGCGCCTGGTGGTCAGCAGCAGCGGCACGCCGGCGAGTTGCTCCAGCGTCACGCTGCCGCCGTCGGACGGCATCAGGGACGCGGGGCCGAGCAGGCACAACCGTTCCTGCCGCAGTTCGGTGCCGGGCGCATGGGCGTCGTCCGGCGTTGCGACATACATCGTGAAGTCCAGGTCGGCCAGGCGCAGATGCTCGAGCAGGTCGGAGGAATATCCGACGATGATCTCCGTGGTGACCAGCGGCAATTCCTGCTGCAGCGTGCGGAACAGGCTGCCGGCCAGCGCCGAGGCGTCCGAGCGCAACACGCCGATGCTCACCTTGCCCTGGGGAAGCGTGCCGCATTCGCGCACCAGCGCGGCCGCGGTTTCGACCTGGCGCGCGATCAGGCGCGCCTGCGCATGCAGCAAGCGGCCGGCGGCCGTCGGCTGCACGCCGACACGGCTGCGCACCAGCAACGGGGTGGCGAGTTCGGCTTCCAGGTCGGCCAGGCTGCGGCTCAGCGCCGGCTGCACCACATGCAGGCGACGCGAGGCCTCGGACAGGCTGCCCGATTCGACGATCTCGGCGAAGTAACGCAACTGGCGCAGTTTCACGGTGTCATGCCTTTCGGTGATCGCAATCTCAGAAGAAGGTATTTGTGGTCATGCCTCGCGCCGACCTATAGTCCGCGGCAACGCCACCTGTCGCCTTGCGCGCACCTTCATGCCGACCAACTTCCTGATCTTCATTGTCGACCAGCTCAACGCCGCCCACCTGGGTTGTTATGGCAGCACGCTGGGGGCCACGCCGCGCATCGATGCGCTGGCCGGCGCCGGCTGGCGGGCCACGGACTGCCATGTGGCCACGCCGATCTGCATGCCCAATCGCGCCAGCCTGCTGACCGGCCGCATGCCGTCGGCCCATGGCGTGCGCCACAACGGCATTGCGTTGTCGCTGGCCGCGCGAACCTGTGTCGACGTGTTCCGTGCGGCCGGCTACCGTACCGCGTTGCTGGGCAAGTCCCATCTGCAGAACATGACGGCCAAGCCGCCGCTGCCGGCCGTGCGGCCCGCGTCCGGCCAGGCCGACGCTGAACGAATCTATCCGGGCCACTACCAGCAGGAGTGCGCGCAGACCTGGTCGCGCGAACCGGACTTCCAGGTCCAGGCGCCGTATTACGGATTCGACCATGTCGAGCTGGTCATCGGCCACGGGGACACGGCGCAAGGCCACTATCGGCGCTGGCTGCAGCAGGCCCATCCCGATCTGGCGGCGCATTGCGGCCCCGAGCATGCCGTGCCGGCGCCGGACTACGAACTCACGCGCACCGGGCAGGCCTGGCGCACCCGCTTGCCGGAGCATTGCCACCCCACCGCATGGACGGCCGAACGCACCATCGCGCAGTTGCAGCAGGCCGCGCAGGCGGGTCAGCCGTTCTTCACCTATTGCTCGTTCGCCGATCCGCACCATCCCTATACGCCGCCGGGCCGTTTCTGGGACCGCTACCAGCCGCAGGACATGGAACTGCCCGCCACCTTCCACAGCCAGGCCAGCGCACCCCACCTGCAGTGGCTGCGGGCGCAGCGCGACCAGGGTCAGGCCGTGAAGAACACCATGGCCTGCTACGCGGCAACCGAACGCGAAACCCGCGAAGCGCTGGCCTTGGGTCATGGGTCGCTGGCCTTCATCGACCAGCAGGTCGGACGTGTGCTCGACGCGCTGGACGCGCTGGAGCTGACGCGCGACACCGTGGTGATCTTCACCAGCGATCACGGTGAATTCGCCGGCGACCACCAGCTGCTGTTCAAGGGTTCGCTGCATTATCCGAGCCTGACGCGCACGCCGGTGATCTGGCGCGACGGAGCGGGACAGGCGCAAGCCCGCGAGGATGGGGCACTGCTGTCGACGATCGACATCGCGCCCACCTTGCTCGAGCGCGCCGGACTGCAGGCCTACCGGGGCATGCAGGGCAGGTCCTTCCTCGCCAGTGTGGGCGGCAAGCCGGAGCGGACACGCGAATCGCTGCTGATCGAGGAGGAGGGCCAACGCGTGTATTTCGGCCTCGACCGGCCGGTGCGCATGCGCACGCTGCTGACACCGCGCCACCGGCTCAGCATCTTCGACGGCGCCAGCTGGGGCGAACTCTACGATCGTCTCGACGATCCGGGGCAATGCCGCAACCTCTGGGACGACCCGGGCAGCCGCACGCTGCGCGACGGCCTGATGGCGCAACTGGCCTACGAGATGCTCGCCGGCACCGACAGCAGTCCGGCTCCGACGGCCATAGCCTGAGCACCCGCAGACATTTCACGACAGGAGACACACGATGCAACGACGCACACTGATGACAGCCGGTCTGGCCCTGTGCCTGCCACTGGCGGCCCGAGCCGCCTGGCCGGAACGACCGATCCGCATCATCGTTCCCGCAACCCCCGGTTCGCCGCCGGACGTCGCGGTCCGCGCCATTTCCGACTTGCTGGCCGCGAACCTGAAGCAGTCCGTGGTGGTCGAGAACCGCGCCGGCGCCATGGGCCTGATCGGCATGGGCGTCGTCGCCGCGGCGCCGGGCGACGGCTACACGTTCGGCGCCATGAACCTGCAGTTGTCGGCCGTGCCGGCGCTGCGTTCGGCGATGCCGTTCGAGCTCGACAAGATGGTGCCGGTCAGCCAGCTGACCCTCGAGGGGCCGGTGCTGGTTGTCCATGCAGACCTGCCGGTCACGACCATGGCCGAATGGATCGCGTTCGTGCGCAGCAAGGGTGGCGATGTGGCGTACGGCAGTTCCGGCAATGCCTCGCCGGCGCACCTGGGCATGGAACTGCTGCTGCGGCATGTCGGCGCCAAGGCGCGCCATATCCCCTATGGCGGTGCGGCACCGGCAGCGACCGGACTGGCCGGCGGCCAGGTCGCGACGGCGTTGCTGGGATCGGCCAGCGTATTGCCCATGGTGGCGTCGGGCCGCGTCCGCGCCATCGCGGTCTCGGGCGAGCAGCGCATCGAGCGGCTGCCGTCGGTGCCGACGTTCGCGCAGGCCGGGTTCGGCGACATCGATGTGCAGGGCTGGGTCGGTCTGATTGCGCCTGCCGGGACTCCGGCGGCCGTGGTCGAGCGCATGCATGCGGCGGTGAACGCCGCGTTGCGTGACCCGGCGGTGCGCCAGCGCATGAGTGGCGTCGGCTCCCAGCCCGGCGGTGGAACGCCGGCCGAGTTCGGCAGCTTCATGCGGCGCGAGATGGCGCGTTGGCAGGAGGTGGTCCGGGTGGCGCAGATCCAGTCGAACTAGCCGCCTGAGCGTCGATTCCGTCAGTTGCCGGCGTCGGGATGGCGCAGCAGCAGCCGGTCGATGCTGTTCAAGGTGTCGTAGCTCTCGGCGAAATCGGCGAACAGCGTGGCGTCGTCCGGCGGCGTGGTCTGGCCCTGCCAGTCGCGGCGCAGCTGCGCAAAGATCTCGCCGAAGCTGCGCCGGCCGTCGATCAGGCGCAGGATCTGCGGTGCGTAGCGACCGGGGTTCACCGTCACCACCACACCCGAATGCTGGTGCCGCAACTGGAACGGCTGGCCGCGGTTGCTGCCGAACAGCCGCGCCAGGGTTTCGCCGTCCAGCGGCTCATGGAAGAAAAACGGCACGTAGGCCGGATCGCCGTACGGCGCCGTGCAGGACGCATCACGCGTTGCGTAGAACACGTGCATCGTGATCGTGCCGCCCAGCAACTCGGCCATCGCATGTTGCCGGCGTGGCGCAAGCTGGCGCCATTGCGGCATCGTGTCCGGCGGCTTGACGCCGAGCACCATGTGCGGGAGGTAGGGCGCGCGGCCGCGCTGCACGTCGGTGAAGGCCAGGTGCAGCCCGTGGCCGCCACCGTGTCCGTCGTCGCACAACCAGTCGTACAAGGTGTCGGCGCTCCACGTATGGTCGTGCGGCATCAGCAGCAGGTTGACCAGCCCGGCGTCTCCGTCGCGATGGTCCTGGTGCAGGTCTTCCGCGCGGCGGAACGCGTTGCCGGCCGGCAGCGACGCCAGGATCTGCCGGGTGCTGGCGATGCGGCGCGCCAGGTCGGGCTCGTCGGCGTGGGCCATGCGCAGCAGTTCGCGCAGCTGCTGCACGCCGGCGCGGCCGGCCTGTGCATGCACCATCAATGCGAGTGCGCCATCGGGTTTGAGTACCGCGCGCAAGGCGCGCAGTCCGGCGTCCGGGTCGGCGAGATGGTGCAACACCCCGCTGCAGCTGATGTAGTCGAAAGGCTCGAGTCCGAGCGCGGGCAGATCGAGCAGGCCGCGGTCGATCCACTCGATGTTCTGCAGGCCGCGCACCGCTGCGCGTTCGCGCGCCATCGCCATGCTGGCGGCGTGCGGCTCCAGGTGCACGATCCGGGCGCCATGCCCCTTGAGCTGCTCGGCCAGGTACAAAGTGGCGTCGCCGGTGCCACCGCCGGCGACCAGCACGCGAAAACCGTCGCGGAAGTCCTGCCGTCCGGCAAAGCAGTAGTGGTTGATCATCGGCAGGTCGTCGAGCCAGGTCTGGACCAGGCGCTGCCTCTCGAGCGCGGGGTCCCGGACCGGATACGGCATCGACGGGTACGGGTTCGGGGTCTGGGATGGGTGGTTGTCGTGTTCGCGCATGGCGCTGTCTCGCAGGCGGTTGGAAGGCTGCCCCGTGGCCGGTGGCCGGGGCGCGGTGTGGTGCGTGGGAGTAGCCCATGGGGCCCCCGCGCACCACGCGCGGGCGCTTGCGCAGGCCGCGCGAGCGCACGCGCGGCGGATGTTTCGTGCGGCGAAACATGTGTTGGGGGCTGGCGCCGCAACGCGTCGTTATGATGAAAATCAACGAGGCCCAAGGGTTTCGCCCAAGCATTGTGAGTAGTCCGCCTGACGGGTTTGCGCGTGTCGTTTCGAACCGTGTCTGCCCCGCCAGCGCAACCCCCAGACCCAAGGATGCGACATGTCGAACACCATCTCCCCCTCCCGTACGCAAAACCTGTCGGACCCGTTGTTGCCTGATCCGGCCGGCGGCCTGGAGCGGCGCCCGATGCTGCGCCTGGCGCTCGCCGGCGGGGCCCTGTCGCTCGCGCCGGCGGCCTGGGCCCAGGGCGGCACGCCCAAGCGCGGCGGCACCTTGACCATCGGTGCCGATGCCGATCCGATCGGGCTCGATCCGGTCACCGTCACCGCGTTCTCGTCGTTCGATTTCACGTCCTTGCTCTACACCGGCCTGCTGCGCTGGAACGCCGAGATGAAGATCGAGCCCGACCTGGCCACGGGTTACCTGACACCCGACGACACGACCTACATCTTCCGGCTGCGCCAGGGCGTGAAGTTCCACAACGGGCAGCCGTTCAGCGCCGAGGACGTCAAGCACACCTTCGAGCGCATCCTCGATCCGTCCAACACGGCGCCGAACTCCAACCTGTTCTCCGGCATCAAGGCGGTGACCGTCGTCGATCCGCATACGGTCAAGTTCGAGCTCAAGGCGCCGAGTGCGACCTTCCTGAGCTACCTGGCGACCAATCCGATGGGCAGCATCGCGCCACGGGGTGTCAACGATCTCAAGACCAAGCCGGTGGGTACCGGGCCGTTCGTGTTCGATTCCTACGAGCCGAACCAGCAACTCACGCTCAAGCGCAATCCCGACTACTACGAACAGGGCCAGCCCTACCTGGACACCGTGGTGTTCAAGTTCTTCAAGGACCAGGGTTCGCTGGCGTCAGCGCTGCGCTCCAAGGCCATCGACATGACCTGGTTCAAGGACCCGAAGGTGTCGGCGCAGATCGTCAAGACCACGCGCGACCTGGTGTCGGCGCCCGGCAAGACCTCGCGCACCTTCCCGGTGTGGATGAACGTGCAGGCCAAACCCTTCAACGACGTGCGCGTGCGCCGGGCCCTGAGCCTGGCCAGCGACCGCAAGGCCTGCCTGCAGACCGTGCTCGGCGGTTCGGGCAAGGTCGGCGCCATGGTGCCGGAGAGCCAGGTCGGCGGTTACGACGGCGTGAGCCCGATGCCGTATTACAAGCACGACATCGCCGGTGCGAAGAAGCTGCTGGCCGAGGCCGGTCATCCGAACGGCATCGACCTGGGCGACTACATCGTCGTGGCGGCCAACGCGCTGGACGTGCAGTGTGCGCAGATCCTGCAGCAGCAGTGGGCGGCCGCCGGCATCAAGGTCAACCTCAAGCCGATGGAGACGGCGCCGTTGTTGTCGACCTGGCTCAAGGGCGACTTCGGCCTGTTGTCGGTGGCGCTGGCCTGGAGTGCCGACCCGGACGTGATCGTGTCGCGCCTGAGTTCGGCGCACCCGCACGGAAAAGCCATGGGCATGGACGATGCGGCGCTCGACAAGATGATCGTCGACGCACGCTCCATCCTGGACAACGGCAAACGCGCCGCCGCCTACCAGGCGATCCAGAAACACATCGCCGAGCAGGCCTACATCCTGCAGATCTACCAGTACCCGCTGCGCTGGGAAGCCTGGCGCGGCTACGTCAAGGGTTACGTGCCGCTGGCCGCGAACATCCGCAGCTTCGTGCGCACCACCTGGGTGGACCAGTAAGCCGGTGGCACGCGGGCCTGTGGCGTCGCGCGGGGCGGGCCGATGACTCGGGTGGTGCTGGTCCGCCTGGCGTGGATGCTGCCGATCCTGCTGGGCGTGTCGATGGTGGCATTCGCGCTGATGCGCGCCTTGCCCGGCGACTTCGCCCAGGCCGCGGCGGGCACCGCCGACATCTCTCCCGAGGCGCTGGACGCGATCCGGCGCGAACTCGGGCTGGACCGGCCGATCTGGGAGCAATACCTGCAGTGGCTGGGCCAGATCATGGTCGGCGACTTCGGCATCTCCTTCGTCACCGACAAGCCGGTCCTGGGTGAACTGCTGCCGCGCCTGGCCGTCACCTTCGAGCTGACGCTGCTGGCCGGCATCATCGCGATGCTGCTCGGTGCCGGCAGCGGCCTGGCGTCGGCGCGCCTGCGCGGGCGCACCGACTGGGTCGTGCGCGCCGTCAACGGCCTGCTGCTGGCGATCCCCAACTTCGTCGTCGCCACGCTGATCGTGTTGCTGGCCGGCCTGTATTTTCCCGAGCTGGGCATCTTCAACTACGTGCCGTTCTTCGAGGACCCGCTGGGCAACCTGGGCAGCATGGTGCTGCCGGCGGTGTCGCTGGCGCTGGCGGTGTCGGTGACGATCTCCGAGAACACGCGCGCCGCGGTGCTCGAGGTCTCGAGCCAGGATTTCGTCATGGTCGCGCGTGCCAAGGGGCTCGGGGCGGGCACGGTGCTGCGCGACTACCTGATCCGCAATGCGCTGACGCCGGTGATCACGGTCACCGGCCTGCAGCTGGCCCAGCTGCTGGGCGGCAGCATCCTGATCGAGACCATCTTCACGATTCCGGGCATGGGGCAGTACCTGTTCGACTCCATCACCAGCCGCGACTATCCGGTGATCCAGGCCATCGTGCTGGTGGCCGCGGTCATCGTGCTGCTGGTCAATGTGCTGGTCGACGTGGCGTACGCGCGGGCGGATGCGCGGGTGAGTTATGGCTGACGCGCCAGTGGCCGCGGCACGCACGGGTGCCGGCGCCAGGCGCGGCCGGCTGCTGCTCGCGCTCGGTGTCGCGATGCTGGCGACGATGCTGGTGGTGACCCTGTTCGGCCCGCAGATCGCGCCGCACAGCGCCATCGCGTTCTCGCCCGATTCGCTGGCCGGGCCCAGCGCCGAACACTGGCTGGGTACCGACTCGATCGGGCGTGACGTGCTCAGCCGATTGATCATCGGCGGGCGCACCACCTTGCTGATCACCTTTGTCGCCGTCTCGCTGGCGGTGGCCGCCGGCCTGGTGCTCGGCCTGACCTCGGGTTATGTCGGCGGCATGACCGACGAGATCATCATGCGGGCGCTGGACGTGGTGTTCGCGTTTCCGGTGTTCCTGCTTGCGATCGCCGTGGTGGCCGCGCTCGGGCCGACGGTGCCCAACCTGATCCTGACCATCGCCATCGTCTACACGCCGACGATGGCGCGGGTGGTGCGCGGCCCGGTGCTCAGCGTCAAGCGCTGGGACCATGTGGAGGCCGCGCGCAGTGTCGGTGTCGGCGAGTTCACGATCGCGATCCGCCATGTGTTGCCGATGGTGATCTCGCCGATCCTGGTGCAGACCAGCCTGACGCTGGCCAACACCATCTTCACCGTCACCGCCTTGTCCTTCCTGGGCATCGGTCCGCCGCCGCCGGATCCGAACTGGGGCGGCATGTTGTCCGAGGCGCGCCAGTTCATGGAGCTGGCGCCGCTGACCGTGATCGGGCCGGCCGCCGCCATCGTGTTCGCGACCCTGACCTTCATCGTGCTCGCCAACGGCCTGCGCGAGTGGCTCGACGTGGGCAATCGCTGATGGCCGCCACCGGGACACCGCTGCTGCAGGTGCGCGGGCTGACCGCGCAGTTCGGCCATGGCGGCATGTTGTCGCAGGTGGTCAACGGCATCTCGTTCGAGGTGGCCGCCGGCGAGGCGGTCGGTTTCGTCGGCGAATCCGGCTCCGGCAAGAGCGTGACCGCGCGCGCGGTGATGCGGCTGGCGCCGGAGGGCTCTTCGGTGCGGCTCGGCGGCTCGGTGCGTTTCGACGGACAGGAAATCCTGCAATTGCCCGAAGCGGCGATGCGCGACATCCGCGGGCGCCGCATCGCGATGGTGTTCCAGGACCCGATGACCTCGCTGAACCCGGTCATGACCGTGGGCGCACAGGTCGACGACATCGTGCGCCGGCATACCGGGCTGACCCGCCGGCAGGCGCGTGCGCGCAGCATCGAGTTGCTCGAACTGGTGGGCATCCGCGATGCGGCGCGGCGTGCCGACGACCATCCGCACCAGTTCTCCGGCGGCATGCGCCAGCGCGTGCTGATCGCGATGGCCGTGTCCTGCGAGCCGCAGTTGCTGATCGCCGACGAACCGACGACCGCGCTCGACGTGACCGTGCAGGCCCAGATCCTGCGCCTGCTGATGCGGCTGCGCGAGGAGCTGGGCATGGCGCTGATGCTGATCAGCCACGACTTCGGCGTCATCGCCGGCATGGTCGAGCGGGTGCACGTGATGCTCGAGGGCGACATCGTCGAGTCCGGCCCGATCGACGCGATGTTCGCGCAGCCGCGCCATGCCTACACGCGTGCCTTGCTCGACGCCGTGCCGCGGCTCGACGCGGCGGGAGGAGCCCCATGAGTGTCGTCGCCAACGCGGCGCCGGATGTTGTGGCCGGCCCGGCGGCGGAGCCGGTGCTGCGCGTGCGTGACCTGTCGGTGGTGTTCCCGCCGCGCCGCGGGGCGCCCGCGGTGCGGGCGGTCGACGGTGTGTCGTTCGAGATCGCGCCCGGGCAGACGCTGGGCCTGGTCGGCGAGTCGGGTTCGGGCAAGACCACCACCGGCCGCGCCATCCTGCAGTTGCAGCCGGCCAGCGGCGGCTCGGTGCAGCTGCTGGGCCGCGAACTCACGACCATGGCGCGCGGCGAGGTGCGGCGCATGCGCCGGCACATGCAGTTCGTGTTGCAGAACCCGTATTCCAGCCTGAATCCGCGCATGACGGTCGGACGCATCCTGACCGAGCCGCTGCTGGTGCACCGCTCGGTGCCGAAGGACCGCATGGCCGAGCGGGTGGCGCAGCTGCTGGGTTTCGTCGGCCTGGAGCCCGATGTGGTGCAACGTTACCCGCACGCCTTCTCCGGTGGCCAGCGCCAGCGCATCGTGATCGCACGGGCGCTGGCCGTGAACCCGGACTTCGTCGTCTGCGACGAGCCGGTGTCGGCGCTCGACGTGCGGACCCAGGCACAGATCGTCGCGCTGCTGCACGACCTGCAGCAACGCCTGGGACTGTCCTACCTGTTCATTGCGCACGACCTGGCGATGGTGCGCAATGTCGCACACCGGGTCGCGGTGATGTTCAGCGGCCAGGTGGTCGAACTCGGCGACACCGCGCAGGTGTTCGGGCAGCCGGGCCATCCCTATACCCGGGCCTTGCTCGACGCCGTGCCGATCCCGGATCCGGCGCGCCAGCGCGCGAAGCTGGCGGCATCGCCGCCCGACGTCGAGTTCCGGCGCGGGGCCGCCGCGGCCGGCCCGTGTTGCTTCGGCGAGGACCATGCGCGCACCGGCACGCCGCATTGGCATTGGCTGGCCGACGGACACGGCGTATCCTGCCGGTTCCGGCCGGAGACCGGCTGAACCGGATTCGGGCTTCATCCGCACCACCACAAGGAGTCATCATGCGATTGGCGATGGTTTCCCGGCCGCTGGCCGAATCCGACTTGCGCCTGGCGCGGCAGATGGGCATGACCGATGTCGTCACCACCATCGGCGCGCCGATGGCGCCCGAACGCGAGCAGGGTCCGCCGCTGCGTTACGAGGACCTGCTCGCGCTGCGCCAGCGGGTCGAGGCGTTCGGCCTGCGCCTGTCGGTGATCGAGGGTTACCAGCTGTCGGACCGGATCACGCTGGGCTTGCCCGGTCGCGACGACGACATCGTGCGGGTGTGCGAGAGCATCACCAACATGGGCCGCGCCGGCATCCCGGTGTATTGCTACAACTTCATGGCGGTGTTCAACTGGTTGCGCACGACCAAGGACGTGCCGGGGCGGGGCGGGGCGCTGGTGACCCGTTTCGACGCCGACGCGCTGCGTGAGGTGCCCGACACCTATGCCGGCACGACCACCGATGCGCAGATGTGGGAGAACTTCGAATATTTCCTGCGCCGGGCATTGCCGGTGGCCGAAGCGGCCGGCGTCAAGCTGGCCTTGCACCCGGACGATCCGCCGATGTCGCCGGTGCGCGGCCTGGCGCGCATCATGCGCGACATGGACGCGTTCAGGCGCGTGCTTGACATGGCCGACAGCCCGAGCAACGGCATCACGTTCTGCCAGGGCAATTTCGCCGCGATGCCGGGCGTCGTGATCCCGGATGCGATCCGCTACTTCGGCGCGCGCAAGAAGATCTTCTTTGCGCATTTCCGTGACATCCGCGGCAGCGTGCCGGCGTTCGAGGAAACCTTTCACGACGAAGGCAAGACCGACATGGCCGCGGCGATGCAGGCCTATGTCGACATCGGCTTCGACGGCCCGATGCGGCCCGATCATGCACCGACGATGGAAGGCGAGGACAACGCCAACCCGGGATACATGGTGCGCGGACAGATCTTCGCGGTCGGCTACATGAAGGGCCTGCTCGACACGATTCGTGCGCGCGCTGCATCCGCCTGAACGCCCCGCCCGCACCAGGTGCCGCACAGCGCCACGACGCGGGTCACACCGGGTGGCTTTGCAGGCGGCGCGTGGCGCCCGCGGCTTGTGCGTCTACTGGCCGACCAGCGTGCCCAGGCAACCGGTACAGCTGGCGTTGAACCATTGGCCGCCGTGGCCACCCGTGCCGCCGCGATTGGCCAGCATGTTCGTGAGCCAGTTGCTGAAGGGCATGCCGGTCGAGTTCTCCAGGTAGAACTGCGGGCTGCGCAGCAGCGTGTGGTAGCTCCCGGCGGCCAGGTAGTAGCGGAAATTGGGCAGGTCCGCGGCGTAGGATTGCAGTGTGTCGAGCATCTGCAGGTTCCAGTCGATGGCGGAGTTCGGCGACCATCCCGGATACTGGTAGAGCGACTTCATGACATCGTAGAAAAGGATTTGCACGCCATCGAATGCCGTCGTGAATTGCGCGACCTTCACATGGGGGTGGGCCGCCGTCGCCACGCGCAGCAGGTCCGGCCCGGCAATCGAGGTGGGGTCGCTGCCGTAGACCCACGGCGCCAGCTGCATGTTCCAGGAGGTGCGCCCCAAGGTATCGAACGCCGGCGCCGTGACCCCCTGGCTGGCATCGGCCAGCACGTAGGTATGGGCGTTGCGGAACGTGCGTTCTATCCACGGGAAGTTGGCCGAGGCGCCGTAGCCGCCGGCGCTGGATCCGGTGACCAGCACGTTCTTGGGCTTGTCGATGTTTTTCTGCATCCAGTCCAGCACGACCATGAAATTGTCGAAGCCGCGGTGCTCGATCGCGAATGCGGGTGGCAACGGCGGAAGTGTCGCCGCCACCGGCGGCGGCAGGACGGCGCCGCGCGCATTGAAATAGGTCTTGCGTGCCGACCCGACATGCAGGTCGCCCGTGCAGTAGGGGATGTAGACGATGCTCCAGTCCTTGATCGGATTGGCCGGGTTGTCGGCCTTGAACACGCCGTCGTAGTTCGCGGGCTGGGTGCCGGCCGCGATGGTCGGAGAAAAGAACTGCGGAATCGACGCTGGAAGGCTGCCGTTGAGCGGGAAGGTGCAGGTCAGGTTGTCCCAGCAGGCACCGCCGCCTTCGAAGTACACCGCCAGGTTCTTGGACGTGCCCTTCCGGGCCCAGAAACTGAACGTGGGGTCGGTTCCGGGATAACCGGAACAGCTGGGTGCGTGTGACTTGCCGTCGGCCCCCACGGCCAGTGCCCCGGGGGTGATCCTGGTCCAGCCGGCATCGACCGGCTGCTTTGCGCCCGCGGTCGTCGCCAGCAGGCCGATGGCCCATGCAGCCAGGCTGCGCCGAATCAAACTGGATCGGATGATCATGTCGAGGATCCTTTCAGAGTGGACGCGGCGCGGACAGGGAATCCGGGCGAACCCGTAGGCAGCATATCGTTGCATCGACAGGATGGAGCCGAGGGTTTACCCGCGCTTGCAACCCGCCGGTGCTTGCAACCCGTCGGTGCTTGCAACCCGCCGGTGCTTGCGGCACGGACGGCACGACGATTCAGGGCCAGCGGGTGTCCGGCTCGAACGGATACAACGGCACGCGCCGGTGCCGGTAGGTAAAGGTCGACAGGTCGGCGCTGGTGACGCCCGGCGTGGCGACCCAGATCAGTTGTTTGGCGATCGGCTCCATCGCCGGTCGTGGCGAATGCACGCCCTTGGCCACGACGATCCGGTAGTCGGTCGGCTCGATGCCCAGCGAGCGGAACTGCTGCAGGCTGGCCGAACCGGCGCCGCGCGAGGTCAGCAGCAAGGTATAACCGTCGTCGGTCTTGATCGCGCAACTCGGGCCGTCGTTGAAGAAGCGGAAGCCCCCGTGCGTGGGGCCGGTTTCTTCGTAACGTCCGTCGCCGAGCGCGGTGACGGTGGCTTCGACCGGAAACGGCGCACCGTGCAGATGGTCGCTCTTGCCACCCACCGAGGCCGTGATGCGGCCGCCGACGCCGACCGCCTGGCATTGCTGCACCACCTGCGGGTCGCAGACCGCCTGCAGCAGGTCGGCAATACCCAGGGCCCGGGCCGCGTGCAGGATGTGGGTCGAGTCGCCAGGACTGCCGCCGCCGACGTTGTCACCGACATCGAACAGCACCACCGGAGCGGCGCTGGCCGCATGCGCCTGCCGCAAGGCGTCGTCGACCGCGGTGCCGCCATGGTTGAGCGGCTCGCGCAGATCCCAGGCTGCCTGGGCCAGTTGCTGCGCCACGTCGTCGGCCAGTGCCTGGTCGTTGTCGGTCACGGCGATGAAGGACATGCCCATCTCGGGCACATCGGAGTACGGGTAACCCTCGACGACACTGACCGACAACACGCCGGGTCGCCGGCGCTGGATGTCGGCCGCCGCCAGCAGCTCGGACATCGGCTTGTCGGCCGTGCCCTGGCACAGGATGTTGACCACCAGCGGCGGCGTGGCCAGCGCCATGCGCGGGCGGATCGTGCCGCGGATGGTCTGCACCAGCAGCCGGGCGCACAGCAGCGCCTGCTCGCGGGCGTCGATGTGGGGGTTGGTCTGGTAGACGGTGACGATGTCGGCCGGCTCGACCATCGCATGCGACACGTTGGCGTGCATGTCCAGTGCCATGCCGATCGGCACGTCGGGCCCGACCAGTTCACGCACGCGACGCAGCAGTTCGCCATCCGGATCGAGGAAAGGTTCCGACACTGCCGCGCCGTGCTGCGGCAGCAGCACGCCGTCCCACGGGCCGTTGTCGCGGATGGCGTCGATGATGCGCGCGAACAGGTGTTCGATCGCCTCCGCCGTGATGGCGCCCATCGGCGTGAGCCGGCTGAACACCAGCGG
>JBFIDI010000018.1:0-25104 GCA_041581405.1 Burkholderiaceae bacterium | reverse complement strand
GGGGTTCTCCGGCCACTGGTACTGGGCCGGCTCCTTGGCCAGGAAGCGGCGCGCCGCCTCCTGGTGGAACGCACTCTCGCGGCACATGGCTTGCGCCATCGCCTCCTGCGCGTAGACACTGCGGCGGTCGGACTCGAAGGCATGGTTCATCACGCCCTTGACGATGCCCAGCGCCGCCGTCGGGGCCTGGTGGAAACGCTCGGCATAGGCCAGCGCTGCGTCACGAACGTCGCCCGTGACCACCTGTTGCGTCAGGCCGATGGCCAGCGCTTCGGTGGCATCGACCACGCGCGCGCTGAACACCATGTCCTTGGCGCGCGCCAGGCCGACGGCACGCGGCAGCAGGTACATGGCGCCCATGTCGGGCACGAAACCCAGGCGGGCAAACACGGCGCAGAACTTCGCACGTGGCGACGCCAGCACGAAGTCGGCGGCCAGCGCCAGCGACAGACCGGCGCCGAAGGAGACACCGTCCACCGCGGCGATCACCGGTTTTTCCAGGTCGACCAGTTCATCGAACCAGCGGTGGAGCTTGCGGATGCGCTCGCGTCCTTCGAAGATGTCGCGTTCGGCGCCAGCCGACGACGCCTGTATGGTCTTGACGTCGCCGCCGGCGCAGAAATGACCACCAGCGCCGGTCAACACGATGGCCCGCACCGCATCGTCGTCGCGCACCTCGGCAATCGCAGCCGCGAAGGCTTCGCGCATGTCGAGGTCGAGCGCATTGCGCTGGGCGGGCCGGTTCATCGTCAGCACCGCGGTGGCGCCAACCCGTTCAACAAGAAGGACGGACATGCTGCACCCCCCGTTCAGTAGCGAACCTGCATCAACCAGTCCGCCACCATGGCGGGTCGCTGCGCGCCTTCGATGTGGACGGTCACCGTCCAGAAGCAGCGCACCTCGTCCGACCCGATGTCCTGCACCTTGGCCAGCTGGAAGCTGCCCACCAGGCGCGAGCCGCAGGGAACCGGGCTCGTGAAGCGGACCTTGTCGAAGCCGTAGTTGAGTGCCATTTTCCGATTCGGGAAGACAAAGCAGCGGTGGTACCAGCCGGTGATCAGCGACAAGGTCAACAAGCCGTGTGCGATGGTGGTCTTGAACGGCGACTCCACGGCCGCCCGTTGCGGATCGACGTGGATCCACTGCTGGTCCTGCGTCACGCCGGCAAAGGTGTCGATCATGGCCTGGTCGACCACGATCGCGTCGCCGCTGACGGCGGCTTGGCCGACATGGGCCTTGATCGCGGCGATCGAATCGAAGGACAACTGCGCCATCAGTCCGCCCTCACGCCCAACTGCCTGGCCAGCGGAATCCACTTGGCGCGTTCGTCGGTGATGAATTTCGCGAACGTTTCGGGTGACCCGGGCATGGGCACCGCACCAATGTTGCGCAGCTTCTCGACCAATTCAGGCTTCTTCAGCGCGACGTTGATCGCTTTGTTGACTTCGACAATCACGGCGGAAGGCGTCTTGGCAGGTGCGACGACACCAAACCAGGCCCCCGCTTCCGTACCGCTGAAGCCCAGTTCCTTCATGGTCGGGACATCCGGCAACTGCGCAAAACGCGTAGCGTCGAGAATGGCAAGCGGCACGAGCTTGCCGGCCTTGGCCTGCTGCATCGATGAAGGCAATGCGTCGAACATGAGGTCGATATTGCTGCCCATCATGCTGGCGATGGCAGGTGCGCTACCGGCAAACGGCACGTGCGTAACCGTGAATCCCATCGTCGTCGATGCGGCCTCCCCGACCAGGTGCGTGATGTTGCCGCTGCTGGCGCTGCCCATGGTCAACTTGCCCGGCTCCTTCGCTCCCATGGTGATCAACGCCGCCACATCCTTGGCACCCAGGTTCGGGCGCGTCACCAGCAGCAGCGGCGACTTGCCCATGCCGGCCACCGGCACAAACGACTTCTCCGGGTCGTAGGGCATCTTCGCGTACAGCGCCTGGTTGATCACCAGGGGCGCGTTGGATCCGACAAAAAAGGTCTTGCCATCCGGATCGGCGCGCGACACGAACTCACCGGCGATCATGCCGGCCGCGCCGGCCTTGTTGTCGATGACGATCGGCGTGCCGAGCACGATGGCGGTTTCATGCGCGACCAGCCGGGTGATCTGGTCGGCGGCCCCACCGGCCGGATAGGGCACCACGAATTTGATGGGCCCGGTCTGCGCCATGGCGGGGGCGACCGCGGCGGCTGCCAGAACGAGAGTCGCCAGCGCGTGGCGGTTGAGCTTGAACTTCATGGGTGGTATCTCCTTCAATTGTTGTTACGGCGAAAGCGGCTTCAGACGACACCCTTGGCTTGCAGTTCGGCGATGCGCTCAAGGCTGAGCCCCAGACGCTGCTGCAGCACGGCGGTATTGTGTTCACCCAGCATCGGCGCCGACTTGCCATACTGGATCGGGGTTTCGGACAGACGGATCGGGCTGGCCACCGCCGGCGCCGGGACTCCGGCGCTATGCGGCAACGTCAATTGCATCTCGCGGTGCCGCACCTGCGGGTCTTCGAACACCTGCTGCATGTTGTAGATCGGGCCGCAGGGCACGTTCTGCGCCTCGAGCAGCGGCACCCATTCCTCCATGGTGCGGGACAACATTGCCGGCATGATCAGCGGGATCAAGCTATCCCGGTTGCGCAGGCGCTGCGCCGTCGTGGTGTACCGGGGGTCGGTCGCCAGTTCCGGCAGGCCGATCACGCGGCAAAAGGCCGCGTATTGGCCGTCGTTGCCGACCGCGATGATGATGTCGCCCTCCTTGCACTTGAACACCTGGTACGGGACCATGTTCGAGTGGGCATTACCCATGCGCTGCGGTATCTTGCCCGACAGGAAATAGTTGATGGCCTGGTAGGAGTTGATCGTGACGATGCAGTCCAGCAGCGACAAATCGATGAACTGGCCCTCGCCGCTGATGTGGCGGTGCTCCAGCGCGGCCAGGATGGCGGTGGTCGCATACATGCCGGTGAGCAGGTCGCTGATGGCGATGCCGCTTTTCATCGGCGCGGCGCCCGGCTGGCCGTCGGGCACGCCGGTGATCGACATCAGCCCACCCATGCCCTGGAACACGTAGTCGTAGCCGGGCAACGCCGCATACGGGCCGTCCTGACCGAAACCGGTCACCGAGCAATAGACGATACGGGGATTGACCTGTTTCAAGTCTTCGTAACCCAGGCCATAACGTGCCAGGGTTCCGACCTTGTAGTTCTCGACCACCACGTCGGCATCCTTGACCAGCATGCGGATGATCTCCTGGCCCTCGGGCGTCGAGAGGTCGACCGTCACGGACTGCTTGCCGCGGTTGGCGCTGAGGAAATACGACGAGTCGCCGGTTTCCTTGCCCTCGGCGTCTTTCAGAAAGGGTGGGCCCCAGGTGCGGGTGTCGTCCCCGACCCGCGGTCGCTCGATCTTGATGACTTCAGCGCCCATGTCGGCGAGGTTCTGCGTCGCCCATGGCCCGGCCAGGATGCGGGTCAGGTCGAGCACCTTGATATGCCCCAAAGCTGTTTTCATGGAAATTCCAGGTTGCGAGATGAAGGAGAACGCGGGTGGCAGAAGAACACCGGTCCCACACGCGCAATGCCATCGCGGCGCGCAGAACCGGCGAGCTGACGTTGAAGCACTATTTCGCCTTGCCCCGACGCGTGAGCCAGCCAGACAGGCCTCCGTCGATGAACATCGTGGTTCCGGTGACCCACTCCGACTCATCGGACAGCAGGTAACGCACCGCGTGGGCAATGTCCTCGGGAACGCCCATGCGGCCCAACGGGAACATGGTGCCGCGGTCTTTGGCTTCCTGCTCGAAGGTCAACTCCGCTTGTTCCACCGATACGTTGGCGCGACGCGCATTGGAAACCAGGGTATGGCGCGATCGCACCGATCCCGACGCAATCGTGTTGAATCGAATGCCATACCGGCTCATCTCGGCCGTCAAGGTCTTCACAAGCGCCTGCAGACCGGCCTTGGCCGCGCTGTAGGCGGCAATCTTTTCCACGCCCATGTTTCCGGTCATCGAGGAGCTGAAGACGATGGAGCCGGATTGCTGTTCGATCATCGCAGGCAGGGCAGCCTTGGCAGCGAGCCATTGGCCCGTGAGTTCGAGCGCGAGGCAGTCATCCCAGAACGACTTGCCTTGTTCCAACGCGGGAGCAATCCAGACCTCGCCGGCATTCGCAAACACGCCGTCGATGCGTCCGAACTTCTTCAGGGTTTCGGCAACCGCACGATCGCAGTCCGCTTCGGAACGGGTGTCGGCGACGACGGCCATCGCCTGACCGCCAGCGGCGCAGACCGATGCCACCGTGTCATGCAGCTCCTTTTCACGCACGTCCGACAATACGAGCCGGGCTCCGTCGCGTGCGCAACGCGCCGCGGCCGCGGAGCCGAAACCTCCGGCAGCGCCGGTGATGAGAAATACCTTGCCTTCGAGGCTGTTGTTGTTCATGTGACTATTCCTTTGTCTTCCTGTATGGGCATCGAATGGTCCGCAGCCTGACGGGCTGCGGACCCTTGTACCGGGCAGAGTTCCAGGTCAACGGCCTTCCGGCTTGGCCCCGGACTTCTGGATCACGTCCTTGGCAGTCCCGATGCTCTTGTCGAGATGCGCGTCGAGCTTGGCGGGCGAGAGAATCCACGGATACATCCCCATGGTGCCGAGACGGCGTTCGGTGTCTGGAAGACGAAGCGCATCAGCGACGTCCGCGGACAGCTTCTGCACCAAGGCATCCGGCATGTTGGCGGGCCCGGCCAGCGCGAACCAGTTCATGTGGACAAGATCCGGGAAAATCTCGGCGAACGTGGGCAGATTGGGCAATATGTCACCGCCCCGTTTTGGCGCCGTAGACGCGATCGGAACCATTTGTCCGGACTTCTGATGCGCGGCGGCACGCCCTTCGGACGTCAAGGTCAGGTGGACTTGTCCGCCGATGGTGTCGGTCGCGGCCTGCGACGAACTCTTGTAGGGGATATCCCGGATCTTGATGCCCGCCCGTGCCTTGAAGTTCTCGAAGAACAGGAAGTGCGAGCTGCTCGTGCCCAGGGACGCAAACGTCAATTCATCCGGCGACGCCTTGGCCTTGGCAATGAGATCCTGCAGCGACGTGATGCCGGACTTCGGGCTGGCAACCAGCACGAACGGAATGGCCGAGACGCCGGCGATGTATGTGAAGTCCTTCTTCGCGTCGTACGGCACCGGGTTTCCGTACGCCTTGTCGATGGCAGCAAAATCACCGGGCACCAGCAGCAAGGTGTAACCGTCCGGCTTTGCCTTGGCCACGATGTCCGTGCCAATGGATGTGCCTGCGCCAGGCTTGTTCTCGACGATGATGGGCTGGCCGAGCTTGCGCTCGAGCGGATCTGCGATCGAGCGTGCGGCAAGATCGCCGCCGCCCGCAGCCGCAAGCGGCACGACCAGACGGATGGGACGGGATGGATATTCCTGCGAGAACGCCGACGTGCCGGACATCATCGCCATCGTCGCGATCGCGACGCTTGCCAGAAACTTGCTCTTCATGCTGTGCTCCTCTTCGTTGGATGTGAAGTGTTAGCGTAAGCGACTGCGAACGGCAGGTCCAATACCAATTGAATCGATATCGATACCGAACAAATATCGGTCTTCTGTAGTTCAGTTCCGAATGGCTGATATCCTTTGGATATGAATCGGCGGCGATTAAGTATTGGACTCCGTATGGAGCAATCCGTACGCTGATACCTTTTGCGTATTGGAACCCCCATGCCCGACTTTCTTCTCTATTCCCAGCAAGGTCCCGTCGTCACGCTGACGATGAACCAGCCCGAGCGGCGCAATCCGCTGACCGGCAACTCCGCGGTGCCGGAGTTCCTGGCCGCCTTCGACAAGATTCACAACGACCGCAGCGTGCGGGCGGTCATCCTGACCGGCGCGGGTACGGTGTTCTCCTCCGGTGGCGACGTACGTGCCATGCAGCGGCAATCCTCGGGCGAGGTCAGCGGCATGGAGATCCGCCATGACTACCGCACCGGCATCCAGCGCCTGCCGCTGGCGCTGTTCAACCTGGAAGTGCCCGTGATCGCGGCGATCAATGGCGCAGCGATCGGCGCCGGCCTCGACCTGGCCTGCATGTGCGACCTGCGCATCGCAGCCGACAACGCCAAGTTCGCAGAGAGTTTTGTCAAGCTCGGCATCATTCCCGGCGACGGCGGCGCGTGGTTGCTGCCCCGGCTGATCGGCCTGGCGCGGGCCAGTGAACTGTCCTTTACCGGCGAGACCATCAGCGCCCAGCAGGCGGCGGACTGGGGCCTGGTGTCGCGTGTCGTGGCACCCGACGCGCTGCTGGAGACCGCCCAGACACTGGCGCTGCGCATCGCCGCGAATCCGCCGCATGCCGTACGACTGACCAAACGCCTGCTGCGCGAGGCGATGCACACACGGCTGGACACCCTGCTCGAGATGTCCGCAGCCTTCCAGGCCTTGTCGCACGACACCGACGACCACCGCGAAGCGGTGGCGGCCTTCCTGGAAAAACGCACGCCGGTATTCAGGGGCTGAAGGCACCCAAGCCCGCCCGTTCCGACCATCCAGCCCGTTCGACCCATGGACCTTCGCCGCATCCGCCACTTCGTCGTGCTGGCCGAGACGCTCAACTTCCGCCGCGCGGCCGAACGGCTGCACATGGCGCAGCCGCCCCTGTCGGTGTCGATCCAGAAGCTGGAGGCGGAGCTGGGCACCAGGCTGTTCGTGCGCGAGACCACCGGCGTGTCGCTGACGCCATCCGGCCGCGCCTTGCTGGGTGAAGCCCGCAAACTGCTGTTCCATGGCAGCCAGCTGGGCGACATGGCCAGGCATATCGTCAACGGAACCGGCGGCACGCTGAACGTCGGCTTCGTGGGTACGACCACCTATGGCATGTTGCAACGCCTGTTGCCGGTCTTTCGCGCCGAGTTTCCCGGTGTCGAACTCGTGCTGCGCGAGGCCACGTCCATTGCCATCGTGCAGCAGGTGGAAGACAACCTGCTCGACATCGGCCTGCTGCGCACGCCGCTGCTGCAGGCGACGTCGGCCACTCTGCTCCCACTGGAGAGCGATGTCTTCGTCGCAGCGCTTCCCCGTGGTCACGGCTTGGGCGCACACGCATCCCTGCGACTATCCGATCTTGCCAACGAATCCTTCGTGATGTACGCGGCCCATAGCGCAGCAGGTCTGCACAGCGCGGCCATGCTGGCCTGCCAGGCGGCCGGATTCGTGCCCCGGATCGCCCAGCAGGCGGTACAGGTCCAGACATTGCTCGCGCTGGTGGAAAGCGGGCTGGGGGTGGCACTGGTGCCGTCGGTGATGCAGCGCTACGCCAGCGACAAGATCCTGTACCGCCCGCTGACAGACAACCCCGAGGGCGGGCATGTCGGGCTGGCACTGGCCTATATGGCGCAGACCGAAACAGCAGCCGCTGCGCGTTTTCGCGCGCTGGCGCTGCGTGTCTGCCAGGCTTGATCGCAAGGAGACATCCGCCGGTCTGTCGGATTCAACGCCAAAGCCGCCTCGGCGTGCCACACACAGCGAGAGCAAACCTAAGCGGGCCGTTTGGCAATCAAGCGCTCGAGCAAACGTCGGCCACTGGCGATCTCCGACGTCGCGCAGGCCGAGGCACATGAGCTCCGTCAGTTGCTGCAGTGTCATCTGCGACGTGTCGTACCGACCGATCGAAACATGTATCAGGGGAAACCAGGCGCGCGATCGAACGACTCTCAGCCGTCAGCCCGCACCGCCAACGCGCTCCAGAAAGTCCACCACCCGCTGGATCTGTTCCGCCCGCCTCTTCAGTTCATCGATCTTGCCGCCCACGACCCTCCTGGCGACATCCGGGTCGCAGCTGCCAGCCATGGCATCGACGATGTCGCGCAGATCGGTGATGGACATACCTGCGTCGCGCGCCTTGGAGAAGAAACCGAGCCGGACCAGGTTGTCTTGCGGGTAGTCCCGATAGTTGTTCGTCGCGCTGTCGCCGACGACGGACGTGATCAACCCGTTGCGTTCGTAGAACCGGATCGTGTCCCGGCTGACACCGGAGCGTTCTGAAAGCTCGCCAATACGCATCTTTTTTTAGCAAAAACCATGGACCATGGTCTACGGTTATAGTAACGACAGTTCCCGAATGTACCGTGAACCCAGTTGATCCTGCCCCCTTGTGGGCAATGAGAAAGGAAATCCATCGCATGCCTCAACGTATCGCCATCGTGGGCGGTGGCTACCTCGGCTTCAGACTCGCCAAAGCGCTGGAGAACGAAGCTGACATCACGCTGATCGAACAGCGCAGCCATTTCGTGCACACGGCAGCCATGATTCGGGCTGTCGTCGATCCGTCCATTCTCGAGACGGCGCTCATTCCGTATGACAAGCTGCTCCAGCGCGGCACATGGGTGCAGGCGCGCGCGACACGTGTTGACGGCTCCGGCGTGGAGCTGGAAGACGGTCGCCGCATCGATGCCGACTATGTCGTCATCGCCACGGGCTCGGACAATGCCACGCCGTTCAAGGCGAAGGGCGATGACATCGCCGGGCTGCGTTCCGACAGCGCAAGGATTCACGGCATGCTCGCGGCCGCAACGACGGTTACCATCGTCGGTGCGGGGGCCGTGGGCACGGAGCTCGCAGGCGAGATCACGCACGCCATGCCCGCGAAAAAGGTGGTCCTCATTACGGGTCAGTCGCGTTTGTTTCCCGACAAGCCGGAGCAACTCGGGCGCGCGCTTGCGACGAAGTTGCAAGCCGCCGGCGTGGAACTTCTGCTCGGCGTGCGGGCCGAAAATCTCGAAAGCCAGACGGAACCCTATGCAGGGCTGCTGAAGCTGTCCGATGGACGGGAAATCAAGGCCGACCTCGTGTTCCCGGTCATTGGCTCGCGTGCGACCTCGGGACTGCTCGCCGATCTGCCGGGTGCGAAACACGCAGACGCAGGACGGATCAAGGTCGACGCCTGGATGCGACCGTCGTCGCTGGAGAACGTCTTTGCTGCTGGCGATGTCGCCGAACAAGGGGACGCAATGACCATCGTCGCGGCAAGCCGGCAGATGCCGTGGTTGAAAAACACCTTGTCTGCCCTGCTCAAAGGGAAAAAGCTGCAAGACCTGAAGCCTTACAAGCCCTGGAGCGATGCGCCCATCCTGGTCCCGCTGGGTCCACACAAGGGGCACTCGTTTCTCAAGCTCTTCACCGCGGGCGACTTCCTGACGCGCAAACTCAAGGGAGAGCATTTGTTTGTGCCGCGATACCAGAAGGAACTGGGTCGCGGCTGAACGCCACCCGACGTGACACCGATCTTGGTCGCCCGAAACAATGGTCGCCACGATCACGCCGGGATCGGAACCGGGCCCTGGCAGGAGGGTCCGACACGTTCCGGGGCCTGGATGCGCGCAGCCGATCCAGGCTCGATGACGCAACCGGGAGCCGCTACATCGTCGTGCTCATCGACCATGCGCCCGTGCTGTAACTGAACACCTCCTCCGGACTGGGTTCGTCATAACGCACCCAGATGCGCACCCATTGCACCGCACGGTCGGCCTCGTCGAAATGGGTGAAGGTGTAGACCAGGGTCGGATCGTTCAGTGTCAGTCCGAGATGTGCGGCCACGTTCGGCGGTGCCAGCGAGGCGCGCATCCGGCGACTCAGGCGCGCAAAACGGACGCCGCTCTCGCGCAGGATCTGTGTCATCGGCATGCGTTGCAGCTTCGCCAGAGGTAGCTGCTCGCCAAGCTCCTGGTGCTGGACGTTGAGCGTGACGCTGTGGGCATGGCCTTCGAACTTGCGCAATCGGCTGCATAACCACAGGCGGGCCCCAGGCTCGAGACCGAACACCTTGCACGCCTCGACAGGCGCCACCTCGACACCGCGTGTGAGGATCTTGTAGGTAAACGGCCGCGGCGCTCCGATCGTCGTCTGGATCACCTCGAGAGCGCCATTGCGGCGCACAGGCTCGCTCCGCTGCACCACCTGCGGGCGCTTGCCACGCCCGCGCAACAAGAGCCCCTCCGCCACGAGCCGGCTCAGCGCCTTGCGCGCGGTGGCCACGCTCACACCGAACTGGCGAGCCAGTTGATTCTCCCCGGGGAAGTCGTCACGCCCGACCCAACCACCATCTGCAATTTGCGAACGCAGATGCAGATAGATCTGGTGGTGCAGCGGCACGTCGCCGTTCAACGCGTCCTGCGGTTGCGATGGCGCCTTGCGCACGGGAGTCAGGGTTTTCATGGTGACGCAATGATGCCACAGGGCTTGCCACGAACAATCAAATCATATAATCTTCGTATCTACATAGATTTAACTCAAGGAGCCATGTCATGCGTACCCGCCGTACCATCCTGATTGCCACCCTCGCGCTGATGACGTCCCTGGCGGCGCACGCGCAGACGGACTACCCCAGCAAGCCCGTTCGCCTCGTGATCCCGTACGCGCCAGGAGGTGGAACTGACAACACCTCGCGCATGGTCGCCAAGGCCATGAGTGTCCACCTGGGTCAGAACGTCATCGTCGACAACAAGCCGGGGGGTGGCACCATCATTGGCGCCATGGAGGTCGTTCGCGCACCTGCCGACGGCTACACGCTGTTCTGGTCGGACAACACGACCTATGCGGTCAACCCGTTTCTTCACAAGAAGCTGCCGTACTCTCCTCTCGAGGACTTCGCGCCGATCACCCGCACACTCTCCGGTTCGCTCGTGCTGGCCGTGCACCCATCGCTTCCCGTGACAACGGTCCGGGAGCTCGTGGCGTATGCCAAGGCGAACCCGGCCAAGCTGAGCTACGCCTCGGCTGGTCAGGGCACGCCACATCACTTTGCGATGGAAATGCTCAAGTCGAAAACAGGCACTTTCCTCGTGCACCTGCCCTACCGCGGAGAAGGCCCTGCCGTGCAGGACGTCGTGGCCGGCAATGTTCCCGTCCTGTTCCTGGGTTCGCGCAACGCCAAGTCATTCGCGGAGGCAGGCCGGCTGCGCCTGCTGGCGACGTCCGGCCCCGAGCGCAATGCGGCGCTGCCGGATCTGCCGACCCTGGACGAAGCCGGCGTGGCAGGGTATGAGTCGACGTTCTGGCACGTGCTGTCGGCGCCAGCGGGCACGCCCAAGCCCATCCTCGACAAGATCCGGGATGCCTATGCCAAGGCCTTGCGCGATCCTGAAGTCGTCAACTTTGCCGCCACGACCATCCTGGGCTCGCAACTGCTGGTGACGTCAGCCGACGCAGCACGTGCGCACATCGTCAAGGAGACGGCGACGGTGGGCCCACTGATCAAGGCGATCGGATTGACCGTCGATTGAGTGCAAGGCCCGCGCGGTCCACTTGTCCCGCAATGCCGCGGATCCTTCAACCCATCATGCAGCTGCCCCGTCTCTGTGTCTCTGTGGTTGGCCGTGACGCATCGCACGGCGGCCCCTGGCCAAGCGCCAACAACAGCCATGGCGCGAAGGCCGAACCGTTCACATGGGAGACGATGCCACTGGCCGCCAGCCTTGCAGTGCCAAACTCACCGGGCCGAAAGGCGATGCGACGCAATTCGTCGCGACACGCGCACCACTCGATAAAGGAATCAACATGAAAGCATCCTGGATCCACGTGCAAAGCGGCGAGGTACCGCGGCAGGCGCGGGTCGCCGTGCCACACGGGCTGCGCGAAGAGCACGTCAGCCGCCAGGGATTCGCCGGCCCGGCAGCGATGCTCTACCACCGCAAGCCACCAGCGGTCGCATTGCGGGTGGAGGGAACCCTGTTTCCATTGGCCTGCGACGGTGCCGCGCTCGAGCCGGACGACCTGCACGATGCACGTGGTGTTCCCACCCTGCTGCTGCGCAACGACGAGCTGACGATGTCGATCAGCCGTCGCTCCGAACCCATGCCGTATTGCATGCGCAACGTGGACGCCGACACGCTGTATTTCATACATGCCGGCACCGGCCTCTTTGCCACCGAGTTCGGACCGCTGCGTTACGGCCCTGGCGACTTCATCTACATCCCGAAGGGCTTGACCTACCGGCAGATGCCGGATGCGCACGGCGGCTGTTTCCTCGTCTACGAATCGATGGAGCCGATCTCCTTCACCGAGCATGTGCAGGCCGGGCGCCATGCGCCGTTCGATCCGACGGTCGTCGAAATACCCCAACTTGCGCCCTACGACTGGCCCGAGCAGCCGGAATGGGAAGTGCGCCTCAAACATGGCGACGAATACACCTCGATCTTCTACGCCAACCACCCGATGGACCTCGCCGGCTGGAAGGGCGATCTGTTCCCGCACCGCTTGAACATCGACGACATCCGCCCCCTCACCTCCGAACGCCTGCACGTCGCTCCATCGACGTGGTCGGTCTACGAGGCCAGCGGCTTCATGCTGGTGGCCTTCCTGCCCATGAACATCGTCAGCGATCCCGAAGCGGAGGAAATGCCGGACTACCACCGGAACATCGATTCCGAGGAGGCCATCTTCGTGCATCGCCCCGGGCGGCGCGCCGACGGCACCTTCATGCACCTGCCCCAGGGGGTGACGCACGGACCGAACGAAGCCGACCGGGAAGCTTTCGAGCGCGCGCGCAAGCCCGGCATGCAGCGTAGTTTCGTGGCCATCAGCCTGGACGCCTACCGTCGGCTGCGCCGTGCGCCCGAACTGGCTGCCTTCGCCAAGGCGAACCCGCCGCGCAAGGTGACTGACACACGCTGACCCTGCGCTGCGCCCAATCCCACTCGTTCAATACAGCCGAGCTTCACAACCCAACGACGCCTCATGACCACTGCCAAACCTTATCGCCCCCTTCGCTCCTGGATGTTCGTTCCCGGCAACAAGGAACGTTTCCTGCAAAAGACCGAGAGCCTTGCGCTCGATGTCGCTTTCTTCGACCTGGAAGATGGCGTATTGCCGGCGGAGAAGTCCGCCGCCCGCCAGCAGGTCGCCGACCTGCTGGGCCGGCCGTGGTCGGGACGTGCTGCGCGTTACGTTCGCGTCAACGCGATCACGACGCCCTGGTTCATCGATGACCTCGAAGCCATCGTGCGTCCGGGCCTGGAGGGCATCTGCCTGACCAAGGTCGAAGCAGCGCGCGACGTGCAGGTCGCCTCCGACCGCTTGAGCGCGCTCGAACGCAGGGCCGGCATGCAGCCTGGCACGGTGCGCATCGTCGCAGCGATCGAGAGCGCCCGCGCGCTGATTGCCGCTCCCGCCATCGCAGCCGCCGACCCGCGCGTCATCGCCTTGATCTTCGGCGCGGAGGACTACGCGCTCGACCTCGCGCTGCCGGCATTGCGCGAAGGTGCGGCGGCGGAGTTGCTCTATGCCCGTTCGGCCATCGTCAACGCAGCGGCGGCAGCACGCGTCATCAGCATCGATGGCGTGTTCCCGGACCTGAACAACCCCGACGGCTGCGCACGCGACATCCAGTTGGCGCGCGAACTCGGCTTCACGGCCAAGTCGACCTTCAACCCGCGCCAGGTCGAGATGATCAACGCGGCCTTCGCCCCCGGCGAAGCCGAGATCGCCTACGCCCGCCGCGTCAAGGTGGCCTTCGACGAAGCGACCGAACGCGGAGACGCCTCGGTCGCCGTCGGTGGCCAGCTGGTCGACCTGCCCATCCTCATGCGCGCCCAGCGCATCCTCGAATCCATCGAACCCCAGTGAACCCAAAGGAAACCACCATGCGCAACATCAAACCCGGCTGGGTCGGCCGCTACTTCGAGGACTTCCAGGTCGGCGACGTGTACCGCTGCCGCCTCGGACGCACGATCACCGAGACCGACAACATCCAGTTCACGATGATCACCAACAACACGAACCAGATCCACTTCAACCGCCATTACGCGGCGCGTACCGAGTTCAAGCAGCCACTGGTCAACAGCGCACTGACCTTGTCGGTGGTGGCCGGCCTGGCGGTGGCGGACGTGAGCGAACACGGATTCGCGCTCGGCTGGGACTACATCAAGTTGCCGAACCCGGTATTCCCCGGCGACACGATCTACGCCGAGACCATCGTGCTCGAGACGCGCGAGAGCAAGTCGCGGCCGCACCAGGGCGTGGTCAAGGTTCAGACCCGCGGCATCAACCAGGACGGCAAGGTCGTGATCGACTATGCGCGCTCCGTGATGGTGTGGAAGAAGGCGCACGCACCCCAGTCCGACCTGTTCCCGGAACCCGTGGACGCGTGACGGCAATGCATCCCGATCCGTCCTACCAGCCGCTGGCCGGCATCACCGTCGTCGCTCTGGAACAGGCGGTTTCGATGCCCTATTGCACGTTCATGCTGGGCGAGATGGGTGCGCGCGTGATCAAGATCGAACGCGCCCGCGGCGGCGATGTCGTCCGCGGCTGGGACAAGGTCGTGCACGGCATGTCCACCGGCTTCGTCTGGGTCAATGCGAACAAGGAAAGCGTCGCGCTGGATCTCCAGTCGCCGGACGACCAGGAATTTGCGCGGCAATTGATTTCGCGCGCCGATGTCTTTGTCGAGAACTTCGTACCCGGCGCCGCCGCGCGCATGAACCTGGACCCGGTGAAACTGCGCGAGGCGGACCCACGCCTGATCGCGTGCAGCATCTCCGGCTACGGCCAGGATGGCCCGTACCGCGAAGTCAAGTCCTATGACCTCACGGTACAGGGCGAAGCCGGCATCCTGCTGACGAACGGATACCCCGGCATGCCGGCCAAGGTCGGGTTGCCGATCACCGACCTGATCGCCGGATCGAACGCGGCCTTCGGCATCGCAGCGGCGCTGCGCGAGCGCGAATGCAGCGGCACCGGCACCTACCTGGACGTGGCCATGCTCGACTCGGCGCTGCCGTGGCTCGGCTACTTCCCGCACCACTACTGGCATACCGGCGCCCAACCACCGCTGTCGGGCATGCGGCATCAATACATCTGCCCGTATGGGCCCTACCAGGCCTCGGACGGGCGGATGGTCACCGTGGTCATCGCCGACGACCGCCAGTGGTTGTCGTTCTGCCAGCAGGTGATCGAGCGACCGGACTGGATCGGTGACCCGGTCATGGGCACGCTCGAGTCCCGCCGCGCCCATCGCGAACAGGCCGAGGCCGCCGTCGAGGCGGTGATGGCACGACACCCGAGCGACTACTGGTATGCGCGGCTCGCTGCGGCTGGCATTCCGCACGGTGCGGTGCGATCGATCGACCAGGTCGTGACGCACCCGCAGGCGCTGCACCGCGAGATGTTCGTCAAAGCGGACACATCCGCAGGCGAAGTGCCGCTGGTGCGTTTTCCGCTGGCACCGGCCGACAAGCCCCGCAGGATTCCGGACCTGGGCGAACACACGGCCGCCGCGCGGACCTGGGCCGCGGCACGGCCGGAAACTCAACACAAGGAAAAGCCCATGCGCAAGGAAGTCTGGTTCGATGGCGTTCACGGCTATCGATACACCGCCCGAACACCCGCCACGTACGCGCTGGTGATCGCCCACGGGACCGGCGGGCACGGCGGCACTTACGACATCTTCTGCCATCCGATGGCAGACAACGGCGCAGAGATCCTGTCGATCGACCTGCCGGGGCACGGCAAGGCACGCAACGAGAGCGGCAACTGGCGCTTCGTCGAGTGGCTCGAGGAGGTCGACAGGGCCGCCCGGTACATGAAGGCGCAGACCGGCCTGCCGGTGTTCGTGCTCGGCTCGAGCAAGGCCTCGGCGGTTGCGTTCCACAGCCTTGCCTTCTCCGACGCTGTCGACGGCGCGATCACGATGGGACTGTTCCTGACCGAGGTCGCACCCCCCGAGACGGACGGCATCGGCAAGCGTTATCGCGAATTCCGCAGCGATGCCGCAGCCGAGATCGTTCGCACCCAGGGCGACACCTTGCGCATTCCGATCGAGACGCTGTTCGACTGGAACAAGAGTTATGCGCTGAACGAACCCGATGTGCTGGCCAAGAAGAAGCAGGACCCGCTGCGGACCTGGTCATGGGGTTATGCCAGCGAATACAGCTACATGAACTACACACCGCCGATCCCCGCAGCCCAGAACCGCAAGCCGGTATTGGTCACCGTGGGTGCGCTGGATCCGCTGATGAAGCCGGCCTACGTGACAGAGTGCTTCGAGGCCATCGGAGGGCCGAAACGCCTGGTCGTCGTGCCGGACGCCGGTCACCAGCTCATGACCTACCACACGGACGTGTATGCACCGCTGGTACACGCGTGGTGCAACGACCAGGCACAACAGGCCACGTCGTCGCGACGGACCGCCGGCGAGAAACACCAGGAAACGACATGACCCAGCGGCGAATCGATCCCTGCCGCGGCGCCTTGCCCGGGTAGCCGCACGGTGAACCCGCACGAAAGACGCTGAATCGATCCGAAGAGATCCCAAAGACCCCGTTCCCCAGAGGAACACCAACCCAGGAGACAAAAAAAATGCAATCACTGCTGCAACGTGCCCGTGGCGCCATCACCCAAGCGCTGCCCGCCATGCTGCTTGGCGCTTCGGCGCTGCTCGTCACGGCCGACGCCGCTGCGCAGGCGGCGTATCCCAACCAGCCCATCAAGATCATCGTCGCGTTTGCCGCCGGCGGCGCGTCCGATACCGTGACGCGGATGCTCGGCAAGGAATTGGAGAAGACACTGGGCCAGCCGGTATTGGTCGAGAACAAGCCCGGCGCGTATACCTTCATTGCGGCCCAAACCCTGATGGCAGCCAAGCCGGATGGCTACACGTTCATGGCGGCATCGAACGACACGCTGACGGTCAATCCACACATGACCACGGCGCCTTATGACATCCGCCAGAGTTTCGAATACGTCGGGATCTTCGGCGAATACGCGCCGGCGGTGCTGGTGGCTCGCAAGGATTTCCCGGCGAACAACGCGAAAGAGCTGCTGGAGTATCTGCGGACGAATCCGGGCAAGGTGAATTTCGCGTCCCACGGCAGGGGCTCGACCAGCCACATCCGCGCCGAATTGCTGCTCGCCAAACTGCGCGTCAAGCAGAACCATGTCCCCTACAAGGGCGGTGCGCCGGCACTGCAGGATCTCGCCGGTGGTCAAGTGGACCTGCTGGTCGACTCGCCGATCTCCTCCATGCCACTCATCCGCGCAGGACGTATCAAGGCCGTGGCCTCGATGGGCCGGGAGCGTTACCCCGATCTGCCCGACGTGGCGACTTTGGCTGAATCCGGAGCCAGCGCCGGTGACTTCGTCACCTTCCAGGCCTTGCTGGCCCCCAAGGGAACACCCGCTTCCGTGATCAAGACCATCGGCGACGCCGTGAGCGAGGCACTGAAGAACCCGGAGCTGCGCGCATCCTTGAGTGGTCGCGGACTCAACCCTGTCTTCCGGGGGCCGGCCGAATTCCAGAAGATCGTCTTCGACAACAGCGACATCATGAAAAAGGTCATCGCCGACAACAACCTTGCAGCCGAATAAAGGTGCCGGCAACCAAAACGCAGGCGGGACCGGGCGTCGTGACGGGAAAACGCTTTCAGAACCTGCTCATCGAGCCGCACGCGCCCGGAGACCAGGCCAGCGTCGTGGCGCGGCATGCACAAGGGCATGATGGCCTCGTTGCCACCTGGGCCACCGAGTATGGGCCACTCAATCGTCTGCTGACCTTGCGCGATGCGCCAGAGGAAGGTGCGGCGACCGAGAGCACAGGCGCGCCTGACGACTGGCTTGCGCCTCGCACCATGCTGCGACGGCTCGAGGTCCGGCGCCCCCTGAAGACGGACCTGCTCGCCAAGCCCCTGCACGAGCTGCGCCTGTATGCCGCGCGACCGGGGCGCTGCGAGGAATTCGTGTCGGCGCTCCTGGGCGCACTTCCCTTCCGCGAACGCTACTCGCCGTGCGCGGCCGTGTGGACAACCCGGGAGCGCGGCGTCGACCTGACCGTGCATCTCTGGGCCTACGACAGCCTCGAACAACGGATGGCGGCCCGCGACGCAGCGCTCAAGGATGCGGATTGGTCCAACTACCGCGCGTCGATCCGGCCGTTGCTGGAAAACCTGCAGGCCTGGCTGCTGACTTCCGTCCCACTACCCCCCAAGGAGCAGACATGACTGAACGACGGGTCGCGGTCGTCACCGGTGGCCGGCAAGGCATCGGCCGCGGCATCGCGCTGGAACTGGCCCGTGCCGGCTGGAACCTGGTGATCATCGATCGCGAACGCGATGCAGTGGCCGAGCAGACCCTCGGCCAGTTGCAGGCGCTCGGCGCGCGTTGCCTGTTCCTGGAGGCGGACATTGCCGACGTGTCCCGCGCCGCGGAAATCGCGGACAAGGCGCAAGCCGCATTCGGTGCGATCCATGCGTTGGTCAACAACGCGGGCGTGCAGGCCAGGCCTCACGAATACCTCGACATCCTGGAAACGACGACCGAGAGCTTCGACCGTGTCATGGGCATCAACCTGCGTGGAACATTCTTTCTGTCGCAGGCGTTCGCGCGCAACATGGCGGCGCAGGAGGTCGCTCCGGATGTGGTGCGGTCCATCGTGACCGTCTCCTCGATCAACGCCGAACAGGCCCGCACCACGACGCCCGAATACTGCATCTCCAAGACCGGGCTGTCGATGCTCAACAAGATCCTGGCCATGCGCATGGCGCGCCACGGAATCGCCTGCTACGAGCTTGTCCCGGGACTGATCGACACGGCCATGACGGCGCAGCGCAAGGCCGTGCTGACGCCGATCGTCGAGCAGGGGTTGACACCCATCACGCGCTGGGGCCAGCCACAGGACATCGGCCGCACGGTCGCGGCACTGGCCGGCGGTGCGCTTCCCTTCTGCACGGGTGAATCCATCCACATCGACGGCGGCATGCATATCCCGCGCAGCCCTCTGGAGCCGCAATACATGCGCCAGATGCTGACCCGTACGCAGGAGCAAAACCCATGATCCGGATCTGGCACCAAAGCATGACCACGCTGGAAGACCAGCCGGGATACGCCAAACTGATGAAGGCCCATGCGCAGAAGGTCTGTGGTCCCGAGACCGTCGTGGACCTGCATGGCGTGTCGCCGGGCACCCATCCACCGGACTTGGCACCCATCGAAGCCGCCGGGCTGGCCTGGCTGGCGGAACTGAACTCGCTGCAGATCGTGGAGAACGTCATCCGCGCCGAGGCGGAGGGTTACGACGCCGTGGCCATGAGTTGCTTCGGCGATCCACAACTCGACATCTGTCGCAGCCTCGTGAACATTCCGGTGGTCTCGGCATTCGAGACCTCGTTGCTGATCGCGTCGACCAGCGCGCGCGCCTTCGGGCTGTTGGTGCCAACGGAAGCTTCGATCCGCAACAGCCGCAAACGCGTGCGGCATTACGGATTCGAACATCGTGTCGCAGTGATCGGTGCATGCGATCCGCAACTGACCGAATACGACATGGAGCATGGGTTCGACGGCGGCTCCATGGTGGACAAGCTGGTGGCCAACATCCGCAAATTGGCCGCTCAAGGAGCGGACATCGTGATCCCGGCGGAAGGCGTTCTCAATGCCTTGCTGGTCAACAACGAAGTGACCAATATCGACGGCGTTCCGGTCTTCGACTCCTTTGGCGCAGTCGTTGCGACGGCCGAGATGCTGGTGAACCTGCATCGAAAAACCGGTCTGCGCAATGCACGCAAAGGCGGCTACGCACAACCATCCGCCCCATCGGTGGCGCATTCGCGCCAAGTAGCCATCAAGGCGCTGCAGGCCGCGGCTGCCCGTATGCCCTGACCCATTTTTTTCTTGCGTTGACAAAAGGAGCATTCATGTCAAATCTCCATACTGTGTCGACCGCCCGCCGGCGACTGACGGCCGCCTCCCTGGCATTCCTGGCGATGGCACTGGGCTGCGGTACGGCCATCGCGCAAGCCTATCCCTCCAAACCCGTGAGCGGGTACGTTGCCTACCCTGCCGGGGGCGCGACCGTGCGGCCGATGTCCTGTGGCTGGCCCCAGCGCGTGATGGGTGTCAACCCCTGCTCGACGATCGGCAACTGACGCATGGACCGCCGTCCGGCATCCCGAACGCATATGCAGGAAAACCGAACCATCGACGTCGACGTGGCGGTCTTCGGCAGCGGCGCCGCGGGACTCGGCGCGGCACTGGTCGCAGCCTGCGAAGGGATGTCGGTCGCGTTGTTCGAAAAGGCAGACGCACTGGGAGGCACCACGGCCACCTCCGGTGGCGCGATCTGGATTCCCGGCAACAGTGCCACGGAGGCGGCGGGATACCCGGACAGTCTCGCGGATGCCCGTCGCCTGCTCGAGATCGAATCCGGTGGCAGTTGGCGTGGCGATCTGGTCGACGCCTACCTGGCGTCCGGCCGTGAAGCCATCGACTACCTTGCCCATCGGACCGATGTGCAGTTCGAACGCTTGTCGAGTCCGGACTACGTCAGCGACAAGCCCGGTGCATCCTTGGCGGGGCGTGCCTTGTCGCCGCTGCCGTTCGACGGGCGCAGACTGGGTCGGGCATTCGAACTGGTCCGCGCGCCGCGCCCGGCGTTCATGATCCTGGGCGGGCTGATGATCGGTCGGCGGGAAATCCCGAACTTCCTGCGACCCTATTCATCCTGGAAGGCGCTGCATCAGGTCACGCGGGTGCTGGCACGGTACCTGGTCGACCGGCTGCGCTTCTCGCGTGGTACGCGGCTGCTCATGGGTAACGCGCTGATCGGCCGTGCGCTGCATTCAGCGTTGCGGCTCGGGGTGCAGGTGCACACCACGGCCGCGTTGAAGCAACTTCAGCGCGACGGCAAGCGCGTCACAAGTGCGACGGTCGACATCGCGGGTGTCGAACATCGGGTCCGTGCCGCCAGGGCCGTCGTGTTGGCCACGGGCGGCTTCCCGCACTCCGCATCGCACCGAGGCGCATACGCTTCGCGGCACCCCCACCATCTCTCCCTGGCGTCTCCCGAAAACACCGGAGACGCCGCCAATGCGGCCTTGCAGGTCGGCGCGATCATCGACGAGCGGCTGGAGAGTCCGGGCTTCTGGACGCCAGCCTCGATCTCCGTCGACGCCATGGGACGCGAAACCGTCTTTCCGTATGGCCACATCGACCGCGGAAAACCGGGCGCCATCATCGTCGACACGAGTGGCCGCCGGTTCGTCAACGAAGCGGATTCCTACCACCACGTCGTGCTGGCGATGTTCGACCGGAAAGCATTCGCGCCGCATGGCTCCGCCCACATCGTCTGCGACAGCGACTTTGTCCGCAAGTACGGCCTGGGCCTCGTGAAACCCGCGCCATTCCCGCTGGGAACGCATCTGAAAAGCGGCTACCTCAAGCGCGGGCAGTCCTTGCGCGAGCTTGCCGGTTCGATCGGCGTGGACCCGGACGGACTCGAGGCTGAAGTGGCGCGCCACAACAGATTCGCGCGCACGGGTGTCGATGCGGATTTTCGCAAGGGCTGTTCCGCATTCAACCAGTACAACGGCGATCCGACCGTGGCTCCGAATCCTTGTCTGGCGCCCATCATGCGTGCACCGTTTTACGCCATCGAGATCTTTCCCTGCACCATCGGCATGGCGTCGGGCTTGAAGACGGACGCCGACGCGCGTGTGCTGGATCCGCAGGACCAACCGATAGACGGACTCTACGCCTGCGGGAATGACATGGCCTCGTTCACGCGCGGTTCGTACCCGGGGCCGGGCATCACCATCGGTCCCGCGCTGGTATTCGCATACCGCGCCATGCAGCATGCGGCCGGGCATCCATGTCCACCGTCTCCCCCCGGCGAAACAGGCACTGTAACCACCGCCCCGAAGGAATGCGCATGGAAGGAAACCGCATGAACACCCCAGACGCGAGACTCGATGGACAAGTCGCCGTGATCAGCGGCGGTGGCCAGGGACTGGGAGAGGCCTTCGCATGGACACTCGCCAGGGCCGGTGCGACTGTCGCACTCCTGGACGCCAAGGTGGATCAGGCCCGATCGGTCGCCGACGCGCTGAACGCGGCCGGCCTGCGCGCCCATGCGTTCGCGTGCGACGTCACCGACAAGGCGCAGTGCCAGGCCGCAGCCGATGCGGTGCGCTCGACCCTGGGAGCAGCGTCCGTGCTCGTCAACAACGCGGGTGTCGCATCCGCAGCGCAACTGGCCGACGACAACTTCAACGACGAGATCGATCGCCTGATGGGCGTGAACCTCAAGGGTGCGCTCAATCTGACGCAGGCGTTCGTGCCACAACTCACGCAAACGCGCGGGGCCATCGTGAACATCGCATCGATCGCCGCCCTGCTGGCGACCTTCTCGAGCATTGCCTACGCAGCGTCCAAGGCGGCGCTCGCGCAGGCGACCCGCTTCCTCGCCCGCGATCTTGCGCCATCGGGCATACGCGTCAACGCACTGGCACCCGGACTCGCCATCACACCGCTCACGGCTCACCTGCAGCGCGAAGGATCGCGTGCCGAGCGTGCCGCGCAACGCACGCTGATGAAGCGTGTCGCGCAACCCGACGACATCGCCGGGCCGCTGCTCTTTCTTGCGACGGACTTGTCCAAGTACATCACCGGACTTGTCCTGCCCGTGGACGGCGGTTATTCGGCCAACTGACTGGCGCAGGAGACAACCATGCCACTGTTTCGAAGTACGCCCCATGTCCATCCAACGGTTCTGGCAGGCATCAGGACCTTGTCCAACACGCCCACATCACGGTGAATCCAATGAAATCAACAGCCCCGACTTCTGCCGCCGGAACCGCGTCCGGACTCGTTCTGCAGGGTCTCCATCATGTCGCGTACCGCTGCCGGGACGCCATCGAAACACACGAGTTCTACACCAGCGTACTTGGCCTGGAGTACGCACACTGCGTGCGAACCGACACCTACAAAGGGAAGCCCTGCCCCTACATCCACGTCTTCTTCAAGATGGCGGATGGCAGCTACATCGCCTTCTTCGAACTTCCTGAGGAAGCTGAAATGGGCTTCGACCCGAACACGCCACGATGGGTACAGCACCTGTCCTTGCGGGTCGACGACGAGGCGGCGTTGCAGGAGGCCAAGCGGCGCCTGGAGGCACGCGGCATCGAAGTCGATGGGCCGCGAACCGGTCACACGGTTCGCGCCTTGTATTTCTACGACCCGAGCGGCAACCGGATGGAGCTTGCGGTCCCGCTGCCGCTGGACGACGCCGATTGCGCGCGACGCGCGCGCGACGATCTGGCGCAATGGCAAAAGGATCGCGACGCCTATGTCGCGCGCCGACCGAAGACCAACGCATGAACATGTACGGGAACGATTCCTCCGCTTCCGAAGGCGGCCTGGTCGCGCTGGACACCACGCCTGGCGGGTACATGGAAAGCCAGAGCGGACTGCAGCGCGGCCGCCCGCGTATCTATGGTCGTCATGCGCTCGCGCAGGGTGGTTCCCGGGATTTGGCTTTCATCGTTTTCCATCCCACGAGCAATTTCCACGGTCACTACCTGATCGAGCCCTTGGCCCGGATGGGCGCCGGCGTCCTGGCCCTCAATACCCGTTATGTCGGCAATGACTCGATGCTCATCATGGAGCGCGCGGTCCAGGATGTCGGCGCGGGAATGAAGTTCCTGCGCGAGCAGGGGTACCGCCGCATCGTGATGATCGGCAATTCCGGTGGCGGCTCGCTTGCAGCCTTCTATCAGCAACAGGCCACCGGAACGCCAGTTACGACTACGCCCGATGGACGACCCTTCGACATGGGCGAACTCCTGCCTGCGGACGCGGTGGCCCTGGTCGCGGCACATCCCGGCCGGGCATCGCAGCTTCTGGCCAAGATCGATCCCAGCGTTCGGGACGAGTCGGATTCGCCCTCCATCGACGCGTCGTTGGACATGTTCGATGCCCGGCACGGCCCTCCGTACGCACCCGAATTCATCGCCGCCTTCAGGGCGGGGCAGGCTCGCCGCCTGGACCGCATCACCGACTGGGTGTTGGAGCGCCTGAAGACACTCGAATCGCAACGCAATCCGGATGTCGCGGATGACGCGTTCATCATCCGCCGCACCCAGGCGGACCCGCGCAACCTGGATCTGACTCTGGAACCCAACGACCGCAAGCCTGGCGGACTGGGCGGCGAAGCGCGGAACTACAACCTGGCCGCCAACGGCCTGGCGCGTTTCTGCACGCTGCGATCGTTCCTGAGCCAATGGAGCGTGCGCCATACACGTGCCGATGGTCCGCGTTGCCTGGCCGCGACCACGGTTCCGGTCATGCTCCTGAACTACACCGCCGACCAGACCGTGTTCCCGAGCCATGTGGCGGCGTGGCAAGCCGCCGCAAACGGGCGTTGCACGACGCACGACATCGTCGGGGCGCCGCACTATCTGATCGGCATGCCTGAAGTGACCGAGGCCGTCTCTCGCCTGCTGCTGGAATTCGGCAAGGACATTCCATGAATACGATCGATGCCAGCGCGTTCGGCTGCGACGCAGGGCCCGATGGTCGGAGTGCCGCAATGAACATCGGCCCCCGCGGCTCCGGCAAGACATTCCCGACGCCATGAAGGCCGAATTCACCTATCCGGAGCTCAAAGACACGGTCTGCGTCGTGACCGGCGCGGGCGGCGGCATCGGCCGGCAGATCTGCCTGGATCTTGCGCGCTCTGGCGCGTCGCTGTTCTTGATCGACGCGCGCCAATCGCATTGCGATGCGGTTGCAGACGCAGCCAGGCAATTGGGAGCCACGTGTGAAGTGGCCGTGCAGGACATCACGGACCTGGACCTGCTCGAGCAGGCGGCAAAGCGGTGCCGCGAACGCCTTGGCAACACCAACGTGCTGATCAACACGATCGCGATGTCGGGACGTCCCGACAGTCTCTTCGATCTGACGCTGCCGAAATGGGAGCGCCAGATTGCCGTCAATCTGACCAGCTACTTCACGACATCGCAAGTCTTCGCCGCCCAGATGCGGGAAGCAGGTGGCGGAAGCATCGTGCACGTCGGCTCGCTGGCGGGCAACACGCCGCAAATCAACAGCGGCGCCTACAGCGTGTGCAAGGCCGGCGTCGGAATGTTGTCCCGGCTGATGGCGCACGAGTGGGGGCCACACGGAATCCGCAGCAACGTCGTGAGTCCTGCATGGTGCGCACCGAGATGAGCGAGCGCCTGTACAGCGACCCGCATGTGCTTGCGAGTCGCGAGAACCAGGTTCCGCTGCGCGCCATCGGAACGCCGTCCCAGATCAGCGACGTGGTCCTGTTCCTGGCCAGC
>JBFIDI010000017.1:0-25336 GCA_041581405.1 Burkholderiaceae bacterium | reverse complement strand
GTCGTTGACGATCTCCATCAGCGGGTTCTCGCGTGCGGGCTCCGGCGCGGGTGCCGGCGGTTTCGGTTTCGGGCGCGGAATGTCGAACTCCACGCGGTTGTCGATGTGTTTCTGGCGCAACGCATGCTGAAACACCTCACCCACGATGGGCAGTGCGCTGCGGGCTCCCTGGCCCCAGCTGCCCATGGTCACGCTGTTGTCGTTGAAGCCGACGCGGGCGCCCGCGACCAGCTGCGGATGCGCCAGGATGAACCAGCCGTCGGTGTTCTCCTGCGTGGTGCCGGTCTTGCCCGCCACGTCGGCCCGGATGCCGTAACGCGAGCGGATCGCGCTGCCGGTGCCGGCGTCGACGGTGCCGCGCATGGTGTCGATCAGCGTCAGTGCGTCCTTGTACGGCATTGCCCGTTCGGGTTGTCGCGCGGGCGCGAACTGCTGCAGCACCTTGCCGTGCCGGTCCTCGACGCGCTGCACGAACAGGGCCGGACGCAGGTTGCCGCCGTTGGCGATGCTGGCATAGGCGGTGACCATCTCGATCAGCGTGACCGGGCTGGTGCCCAGGGCCAGCGACGGGACGATGTCGAGCTTGCTCTGGCGCACGCCCAGCGACTGCGCGAGCCGGGCGACGTTCTTCGGGCCCACCTGCTGCATCAGCTGTGCGGTGATGGTGTTCCTGGAATACGCCAGGCCGGTGCGCAGCGACATGCGTTGACCGGTCGGCTCGGTCTCGTCGCGGGGCGACCAGACCGGTCCACCGCCCTCGGGCCGGAACGCGACCTGCTGGTCGATGAAGGTGTCGTCCGGCTCGAACCCCTGCATGAAGGCCGCACCGTAGACGAAGGGCTTGAAGGTCGAGCCGGGCTGGCGCCGCGCCTGGCTGACATGGTCGAACTGCTCGCTGGCGAAGTCGCGGCTGCCGACCCAGGCGCGCACCGCGCCGTCGCGCGGATCGAGCGCTACGAAGCCGGCCTGCAGCGGCGGCTTGTCCTGCCCGCGGCGCACCCGGCCGTCGGCCAGTCGCTGCAACTGCGCCAGCTGGCGTGCCAAAGCCTGGCTGGCCGCGCGCTGCAGTCCTGCGTCGACGGTCGTCACCACGCGCAGTCCGTCGACGTGGATGTTGTAGTCGTTGTCGTCGGCCCAGGCCACCAGCCATTTGCGCAGGTGCTGCGCGAGATGGGGGGCGGGGCCGGGCGACTCCACCTGGCGCTCGAAATCCAGCCGCAGCGGCTGGCGCGACAAGGCCTGGACCCGTGCCGGATCGAGCGTGCCGTCCCGGGCCATCTGGGCCAGCACCAGGTTGCGGCGTTGCAGCGCCCGCTGCGGGTTCAGCACCGGGTTGTAGTAACTCGTGCCCTTGAGCATGCCCACCAGCGTCGCACCCTCGAGCACGTCCAGGTCCTTGGCCGACTTGTCGAAATAGGTGCGGGCCGCCATCTCGATGCCGAAGGCGTTGTACAGGAACGGCACGGTGTTGAGGTAGGTCTCCAGGATCTCGGTCTTCGAATACAGCGCCTCGATCTTGAGCGCGGTGATGGCCTCCTTGATCTTGCGCGTGATGCTGGCGGCGCGGCCGATCTCGTCCGGATACAGGTTGCGCGCGAGTTGCTGCGTGAGCGTCGAGCCGCCCTGCAGGTCGCCGCGCAGGGTGCTGAGCAAGGCACCGGCGGTGCGCCGCAGGTCGATGCCGTGGTGCTGGAAGAAGCGGCGGTCCTCGATGGCGATCAGCGCGTTGACCACGCTGGCCGCCACCTTGTCCAGCGGGACCCATTCGCGGTTGATGTTCCTGTATTCGGCCAGCACGCTGCCGTCGGTGGCCAGCAGCACCGACGGCGTGCCGACCTTGGCCTTGCGCAGGTCGCCGATGCCGGGGGTGAAAGGCACCAGCAGCAGGACGTACAGCAGCACCAGGGCCGGTGGCAGCAGCGCGACGCGCCAGGGATGGCGGCGCAGCGCGGCGACGGCCAGTCGCAGGCCTGCGGCGGAACGCTCGAGGATCGGACGAATGGCTGGGTGCATGTGCGCTGAGTGTACGGAGGATGCCGCGGCGCGTCGTCCGCGCCGGCGCGGCCGGCTCGAAAGGCGTGGGCTCGGGTAGGATGCGGGCGATGTCAGCGCAGCTCCCGGGAGGTCCGACGCCAGTGGCCGTCGAAACAGCCGCCTTGCAAGGTGGGGCTGCGCCATGCCCATGAGCTCCAATCTGCGGGGCATCGTCGGCATGCTGGCCGCGATGGCCATGTTTGCCTGCATGGATGGCCTGCTCAAGGCCCTGGCCGGTTTCTACCCGCCGCTGCAGGTCACGGCCCTGCGCGGACTGACGGCGATGCCGCTGGTCTGCGCCTACATCCTGTGGCGGCGCGAGGCTCGCGCGGTGTTCGGCCGCGCGCTGCGGTGGCGATTGCATCTGCTGCGCGGCGTGTTCAGCGTGTCGATGATGGGCTTGTTCACGTATGGACTCAAGACGCTGGGCCTGGCGGAGGCCTATACGCTGGCGTTCGTGGCGCCGCTGGTGCTGGTGGCGTTGTCGGTGCCGGTGCTGCGCGAGGTGGTCGTGCCGCGGCAATGGGTGGCGATCGTCGTGGGCCTGGCCGGCGTCGTGATCGCGATGCGGCCGCAGCCGGGTGCGCTGGTCTCGCTGGGCGCGCTGGCCGTGCTGCTGGCCGCCATCTGTTATGCGGCGTCCAACGTCGTGGGCCGCCTGATCAGCCGCACCGAACCCAGCGCCACGCTGGTGTTCTGGACCACGACCAGCCTGGCCGTGGGCGGCGGCGTGCTCGGTGCGCCGGAGTGGGTCGCGGTCCGGCTCGAACACGGTTGGATCCTGCTCGGCCTGGCGGTCACCGGCTTTCTCGGCCAGCTGGCCATCACCGAGGCCTTCCGCCATGGCCAGGCGGCGGTGATCGCGCCGTTCGAATATTCGGCGCTGGCCTGGGCCGTGATGCTGGACTGGATCTTCTGGCACACGGTGCCGCAGTCGCATACCCTGCTCGGCGGCGCCATCATCATCGCCAGCGGCCTGTACCTGATCCGGCGCGAACGCGCTCCGGTGCCGGTGTCGAACGCCGGCTGAGCAGCGGCCGGCGCTCCCCGCCGACGGCAAAAGCCCTGGCCGTGCCGCCGGCCGCCGGGCACGGGACAATCGCGCCATGGATGTCTTCACACCCCTGGCCGAATTCGTGCGCTGCCATCCGCGCCTGCTGGTGCTGACCGGCGCCGGTTGCAGCACCGGCGCCGGCATTCCGGACTACCGCGACGCCAACGGCGCCTGGAAACGCAGCGAACCCATGCGTTTCCAGCTGTTCGTCGCCGACGCGCTGGCGCGCAAGCGTTACTGGGCCCGCAGCATGGTGGGTTGGCGCACGATGGCACAGGCCCGGCCCGCGATGGCGCACCACGCGCTGGCGCGACTCGAGGCGGCCGGCCATGTCGACCTGCTGGTGACGCAGAACGTCGACGGACTGCACGCGGCCGCCGGCAGCGGCCGGGTGGTGGACCTGCACGGGCGCATCGACACCGTGTGTTGCCTGGCATGTGGCGCGCGCTCGCCGCGGCGCCTGCTGCAGGCGGAACTGTTGCGCCGCAACCCGGGCTGGGCCGAGCGGCCGGCGCTGGCCGCGCCGGACGGCGACGCCGATCTGCTGGCGCACGACTTCGCGGATTTCGACGTGCCGGCGTGCACGGTCTGCGGCGGCATGCTCAAGCCCGACGTGGTGTTCTTCGGCGAGAACGTGCCGCGCGACCGGGTGGCCGCGGTCCGCGCGGCGCTGGCGCACGCCGATGCCTTGCTGGTGGCCGGTTCCTCGCTGATGGTGTATTCGGGTTACCGCTTCGTCGAGGACGCCCTGGCCGCCGGCAAGCCGGTCATCGCGGTCAACCAGGGCCGCACGCGCGGGGACGCGGTGTTCGCGCTCAAGCTCGAGCAGGAGGTCGGGGCGGCGCTGGACGCGCTGGCCGGCCGGCTGTGCGGCGAAACCGCGCCGCAGCGCTGACACGGCGGCCGTGGCGGCGACGGCCCTCAGACGCCCAGGTATTGCTCCAGCAGCTGCGGCTGGGCCGCCAGTTCCTGCGAACTGCCCGAGAACACCACCTCGCCCTTGACCAGGATCACGTTGCGGTCGGTGATCCGGGTCACGTGTTTCCAGTTCTTGTCGACGATGACGCTGGAGATGCCGCTTTCGCGGATCAGCGCGCAGATGCGCCAGATCTCGCGCGCGATCAGCGGCGCCAGGCCCTCGGTGGCTTCGTCCAGGATCAGCACGTCGGGGTTGGTCATCAGGGCGCGGCCGATCGTCAGCATCTGCTGCTCGCCGCCGCTGAGCTGCTGGCCACCGTGGCCCAGCCGTTCCTTGAGCCGCGGGAAGGTGTCGAGCACGCGTTCGTAGTGCCAGTCCTGGCCGGCCCTGGCACGCGCCAGCGCGGCATCCGTGCGGCCGGGGCGCGCCGCCATGCGCAGGTTCTCGACCACACTCAGGTTGCCGAAGATGCCGCGCCCCTCGGGCACATAGGCAATACCCAGTTGTGCGATCTCGTGCGGAGCGCGGCCCGTCATGTCGCGGCCCATGATCTGCACCCGGCCCGAGCGCGGCTTGACCAGGCCCATGATGCTCTTGAGCAGCGTGCTCTTGCCCATGCCGTTGCGCCCCATCAGGCCGATGGTCTCGCCGCTGGCGACCGAGAAATCGATGCCGCGCAGGATGTGGCTGGCGCCGTAATAACTGTTGACGCCGCTCGCGTCGATGAGCTTGTCGGTCATGTCAATCTTCCGCGCCGCAGCGTCCGAGCGGCGCTCCTTGGCAGGCCCATGGATTGCGAAGCCGGCTGGCCCGGGCCCCCACGGAACTGGCTCTGCCAGGCCGTTGGGGGTGCCCCCCAGTGGGGGGTTCGGACGGTCGACGTGCGAAATCGGCTTGCGCCGATTCCGGGGCCGTGCGACCGTACAGACAGGGGGCGTTCTTCACGCTAATTCTCCTCGCCCAGGTAGGCCGCCTGGACGTTGGTATCTCCGCGGATCGCATCCGGCGTGCCGGTGGCGATGACCTGGCCGTTGACCATCACGGTCAGTGCGTCGGCCAGCGCGAACACCGCGTCCATGTCGTGTTCGACCAGCAGGATCGCGTGGTCTTTCTTGATGCGCAGCAGCAGCGCGACCATGCGTTCGGCCTCGGCCACGCCCATGCCGGCCAGCGGTTCGTCCAGCAGCAGCACCTGCGGCTCGGTGGCCAGCGTCATCGCGATCTCGAGCTGGCGCTGCTCGCCGTGGCTGATCGTGGCGGCGATCGCGTCGCGCCGCTCCTGCAGGCCCGCCATCGCGATGGCCGCCTCGCAGCGCCGGCGTGCGTCGGCCGAGCGTGCGGCGGGTCGCAGCCAGCGCAGCGGGTTCCAGGGTTGTTGCGGGTCGCGTGACTGCGCGGCCAGGAACACGTTGTCCCAGACGCTGAAGGGCAGGAAGATGTTGGTCTTCTGGTAGCTGCGGCCCAGGCCCTGGCGCGCCACCCGCTCCGGTGTCCATCCGGTCACGTCCTGGGTGCCGATCATGACCGTGCCCGAGGTCGCCGGCAGGTCGCCGGACAACAGGTTGGTCAGCGTCGACTTGCCGGCGCCGTTGGGACCGATGACGGCGTGGATGCGGTTGCGGCTCAGCGTGATCGACACGTTGTCGACCGCCGCCAGGCCGCCAAAGCGCTTGGTCAGCGCGCTTGCGCGCAGCAACACCTCGTCAGTCATGGCCTTCGCCTTGCTTGCGCCGCCCGCCGGTGAGCGACTGCACGATGCCCAGCACGCCGCGCGGCGCGAACACCACGACCAGCACGATGAAGCTGCCCATCCACAACTGCCAGTGCTTGCCCAGATGGACCTCGCCGATGTACGGCAGGTCCTTGAACAGGTGCAACACGTATTCGAACGTGAACGCGCCGACGATGGCCCCGGCGAAGTTGCCCATGCCGCCCAGGATCACCATCATGATGGCGTGCGCGCTGGTGTGGAAACCCATCAGGTCGGGGTTGATGTATTCGGTCTGCACGCCCCACAGGTAACCGGCCAGGCCGGCCAGCGCCCCGGCCAGCGTGAACGCGCTGAGCTTGTAGCCGAAGGTGCCGAAACCCATGGCCCGCATGCGGTGCTCGTTGACGCGAATGCCGGCCAGCGCGCGCCCGAACGGGCTCCACAGCAGGCGGCGCAGGAACACGTAGACGAGCAGCACCATGGCCAGCGTGAAGTAATACATGCTGGTCTTGTCGTCGAGTGCGAGCAGCGTGAAGCCGCCGACCTCGAGCGTGGGCTTGAAATAGATGTACAGGCCGTCCGAGCCGCCGAGCGCACGGTTGTCGAAGAACACGTAATACACCATCTGCGCGAACGCCATCGTCACCATGATGAAGTAGATGCCATGGGTGCGCACGACGAAGAACCCGATCACCAGCGCCGCCAGCGCCGAGGCCAGTACCGACAGCGGCAGGCTCCACCACAGGCTGATGGCCTCGGTCTGCGGCGTCAGGAAGGCCAGTGCATAACCGGCCAGCCCGAAGTAGGCCGCGTGACCCAACGACACCAGGCCGGTGACACCTTGCAGCAGGTCCAGGCTCATCGCGAAGATGGCCATGATCATCATGCGCGTGACGACCTGGGTGTAGAACTCGGTGCCGACGAACGGGAACACCAGCAGCGCGGCCAGGCCCAGCCACAGTGCCACCTGCACGCCGACCGGAAACCGCTCCAGATTGGATTTGGCCATGCTCATGACTTGAACAGCCCTTCGGGCTTCCACAACAACACGCCGGCCATCAGCATGTAGACCAGCATGCCCGCCACCTGGGGCAGCAGGACCTTGCCGAAGGTGTCGACCAGGCCCACCAGCAGCGCGGCCACGAGCGCGCCGCGCACCGAGCCGATGCCGCCGATGACGACGACGACGAAACACATGATCAGCACCTGCGAGCCCATGTTCGGGTACACGCTGGAGATCGGTGCGGCGATGATGCCGGCGAACGCGGCCAGGCCGACCCCGAGCGCAAACACCACCGCGTGAATGCGCTTGATGTTCACGCCCAGCGCCTCGGCCATGTCGCGGTTGAACGCGCCGGCGCGGATCTTCATGCCCAGGCGTGTCTTCGAGATGAGCAGGTACAGGCCGATCGCCAGCGCGATGCACAACCCGGCCATGAACAGCCGGTACACCGGATAGGACAGGTTCTCGGTCAGCGGGATCGAGAACCGCAGCAGCTCGGGCACCTGCACGCTGTGCACGTCGTCGCCCCAGGCCAGCGAACGCAGTTCCTCGAACACGTAGATCAGGCCGAAGGTCAGCAGGACCTGGTCGAGATGGTCGCGCTGGTAGAAGAACCGGAACAGCAGCCGCTCGAGCAGCAGGCCGAACACGATGGCCAGCGCCGTGCCGCCGAAGATCGCGATGGTCAGGCTGCCGGTCATGCCGGTGAGCGCATAGGCCACGTAGGCGCCGAGCATGTAGAAACTGCCGTGCGCCAGGTTGACGACACCCATGATGCCGAAGATCAGCGTCAGGCCGGCGGCCAGCATGAACAGCAGCAGGCCGTATTGCACGCTGTTGAGCAGCTGGATCAGGAAAGTGGGGAAATCCATGGAATGCAAAAAAAACGGGAGGTGAAGCCTCCCGTGTTCGAGCCCGGCAGGCGATCAGCCCATTTTGCAGCCGGCGCCGGAGTCGGCCAGTTGCTTGGCCGCGACACCGATGACCTTGTTCTCGCCGTCCACGACCTGGCGCAGGTAGATGTCCTGGATCGGGTTGTGCGAAGGGCTCATCTTCCATTTGCCGCGCGGGCTGTCGATGGTCGCGTTGGCCATGGCGGCATGCAGCGCCTTCTTGTTCGACAGGTCGCCCTTGACCGCATTGGCGCCGAGCACCAGCAGCTGGCCGGCGTCGTAACCCTGCACCGCATAGACGTCCGGCTGCAGCTTGTAGGTCTTGGCATAGGCCAGGCGGAAGGCCTTGTTCTTGGCGTTCTCGAGCCCGTCGGCGTAATGCATGGTGGTGACGACACCTTCCGCGGCAGGGCCGGCGGCCTCGAGCACGCCTTCGGTCAGGAAGCCCGATCCGTACAGCGGGATCTTGCCCTTGAGGCCGGCCGCGGCGTAGTCCTTGAGGAACTTGACCGCGCCGCCACCGGCGAAGAAACAGGCCACGGCGTCGGGATTGAGCGAGGCGATCTCGGTCAGGTGGGCCTGGAACTCCACGTTCGGGAACGGTACCGCGATTTCCTTGACGATGGTGCCGCCCGCCTTGAGGAAGCCGTCACGGAAACCCTGGAAGGCTTCGTCGCCGGCGGCGTATTTCCAGGTGATCCATACCGCCTTCTTGTGGCCCTTGGCAACCATCGGCGCGCCCAGTGCCAGCGTCGGCTGGGAATTGGTGAACGAGGAGCGGAACACGTTGGGGGCGCACAAGGCACCGGTGGCCGCCAGCACACCGGCGTTCGGAATGATGTTGAGCACGCCGCTGTCACGCGCGACCTTCTGGATGCCCATCTGCACGCCGGAGTGGACGGTGCCGATCAATACGTCGACCTTGTCGCGCTGCACCAGCTTGTTGGCGTTCTCGACACCCTTGGGCGGATCGGACTCGTCGTCGACCTTGAAGAACTCGATCTCGCGGCCGCCCAGCTTGCCGCCTTGTTCGTCGATGGCCATGCGAAAGCCGTTCTCGATCGCGACTCCCAGCTGGGCGAAGGTGCCGGTGTAGGGCAGCATCAGTCCGACACGGATCTTGTTGCCCTGTGCGGTGGCGAATCGGGGCAACAGCAGTCCGGTGGATGCGGCGCCGATCAGGGCGGCGCTGCGGGACAGGACCAGGCGGCGGGAAGTCATGTGCAATCTCCTTGTGTGGCGGCGTCGGCTACGCAGCCGACATCCGATGGCGATGACATGATGGTACCCACGGCGGGACGACCCGCAATAGAGGATAACCCGAGCTTTAGAAGAAAATTGTTTAGCTTTAAAGCAATTGGGGCGGCTCCGGCCGATCGGCCGGCGGGGCGGCGCGCGCGCGGCGCTTGCGCCGGCTGTCCAGGTGCCACGCCAGGAAGGGCAGGATCAGCATCGAGCCCGGCACGGCCCACACCAGCAGGTAGGGACTGACCGACGAGAGCGAGCGCAGCATCTGGCGCAGTCGCTGGCGTTCCTCGGGGGTCCAGCTGCCGCCGTTACGCTGCTTCATCAGCAGCGGCAACGCGCCCTTGATCTGGCCCAACTCGCTGCGCAGGCGGTTCTTCTCGCGGCTGTTGCCCGCGACCATCGACGACACCCAGACCGGCGCACGCGGCATCCGGACCTGGAAGGTCTGGGTGCTGTCCGGGTCGAACCGCGGCGGTTCGGCGGCCGGCGCTGTCGGCGTCGGGTCAGCAGCGTCGTTCATGCGCGCATTTTATGTCGCAGCCCCGCGGGCCGGCGACGCCCGGCGGCCCTCCGGTCAGGGGGTCGTCGCGACGAGCTGGTCCGCCGGATACGGCTGGAGCAGCGCCATCGACCGGTGGGCCGGCGCGTCGAGCCAGTCGTCGTGGGCGGCCCGGGGCAGGATCACCACCATGCGTTTTTCTTCGTTGGGCCGGTGCATGTTGCGCATCAGCGGATGTTCGTCGGCGTTGATCGTCAGCATCGTGAAACTCAGCACCGTCTGCCCTTCGGGCGAACGCCACCAGGACCACAGGCCGGCGATACCCATCGGCTCGCCGTCGGCGCGGGCAATCCGCGTGGCCACCGCCTTGCCCGAGCGCCAGTCGGGCTCGAAGATCGCCTCGGCCGGGATGATGCAATGCTGGTTGCGCCGCCAGGCGTCGCGAAAGCTCGGCTTCTCGTGCACCGTCTCGCTGCGGGCGTTGAACGTGTTGCGTGCCAGCTTGGTGTCCTTGGCCCAGTGCGGCAGCAGGCCGAACAGGCCGGCGACGGCTTCGAGCGGGGGAACCGCGTCATCGCCGGCATCGCTCTCGCGCGGACGGCGCACCATGACGCCGGTGTAACCCGGCCACATGTCGAACTTGCCGTCGGCGTCGGGCGGATAGACGCCGAACAGGCGGAAGAAGCGTTCGCGTTCCTTGATGGCCTGGTAGTGGCTGCACATGACGCCAAAGTATAGGGAACCGTCCGGGCTGGCGCCGTGCGCGGTCGAGCCGGTGGCCGACGGGGCCTATCGGGGTGCGGCTGCCTGCGCCTGCTGCCAGACCAGCTGCGCGGCCGCCAGGTCCTCCAGTGCCGTGCCGACCGACTTGAACAACGTGACCTCGTCCGGCGAGCGCCGCACGACGGTTGTGTCGCGTGCCAGTTCGGCCAGCTCCGCGACGATGTGGCTGCGCGCGATGCGGCCCTCGCGCAGCGGCTGCACCAAGTCGCCGGCTTCCGACAGCGCGCCGGCATAGGTGTCGACGCAGACACGGGCCATGGCCACGGCGTCGTCGTCGGCCTCGCGCATGTCCGGCTTGAATCCGCCCACCAGGTCCAGGTGGGTGCCGGGCCGCAGCCAGGCGCCCCGCACCAGCGGCTCGGTCGACGTGGTGGCGCAACTGACGATGTCGGCGCCACGCACCGCGGCCTCCAGGTCGTCGCAGGCGGTGGCCGCGATGGACTCGCGTGCGAGCGTCTCGGCCAGCGCCTTGCGGGCCTGCGGATTGCGGCCCCAGACCAGGACCCGTTCCAGGCCCGGTTGCGTCGCGTGATGGGCCCGGGCCATCCACGCGGCGAGCTGGCCGGTGCCGACGATCAGCAGGCAACGCGCGCCCGGCCGGGCCAGGTAACGCGCGGCCAGCGCCGAGGCTGCCGCGGTGCGGCGCAGCGTCAGGGCTTCGCCGTCGAACATCGCCAAGGGCTGGCCGCCGGCGCGATCGAGCAGCAGGTAGGTCGCCTGGACGGTGGCGACGCCCCGTGCCGCGTTGCCCGGCATCACGGTCACGAGCTTGATCCCCAGTACCGTGTCGTTCCAGGCCGGCATCAGCAGCAGCGCGTCCGGGCCGCCGAGGGCGTGGGCATGGCGCACGGGCGCATGGGTTCCGGCGGCGAAGGCCCGTGCCAGGTGCTCGACCAGCACCGGCCAGGGCAGGGCGGCGTGGATGTCGTCGGCGGTGAAGATACGCATGGTGTCCGGCCCGGCGTCAGGTCACCCGGCCAGGCGCGCAGCGGCGGCGGCGCTCGCCGGGATGGCGGCCGGTTGCGGGATTCATCGGCGCGCCCGCATCGATCGGGCCGACAGCATCAGGCTCCAGCCCATCAGCAGGCCCCAGCCGAGCAGCAGCCCGGCCGCGTCGGCCAGCAGGTCGTGCCATTCGGCGAATCGGTAGCCGGTGAACGACTGCAGCACCTCGATCAGGCCGCCATAAGCCAGCAGGGCGGCCAGCGCGGCCCCGTGGCGTTGCGGCCAGCTCCGGCAGGCCAGAATGGCGAGCAGGCCGAACGCGAACAGGTGGTCGGTCTTGTCCCAGCCGGTCGACGGTGTCTGCGCCGTGACCGGGACCAGCGACATCGTGGTCACCACGACGAGCGCGCCGGCCAGTGCCAGTCGCCAGCGCCAGGGCGGGATGGGCGTGAAAGCCTTGGTCATGTGCACCGGATGTTACGCCGACCGGCGTGGGGTCCCGTGCCACCGGGGCGTTCGGGCGGGCAAATTACCGCATGGGGCGCCGGATGCGGGGGTGGCCTGCCTGCCGCGGCCCGAACCGCAGTAGCATCGACGCTGCAGACTCTCGCAAGGATCGCCATGACCACCACACCGTCGATTGCACTATCGGGCATGCAGGCCGCGCAGACGCGTCTGCGGGCTTCGGCGCACAATGTGGCGAACCTGTCGACCGAGGGTTTCACGCGCCAGGAGGTACGGCAGACGGCCCGCGGCCAGGGCGGGGTTCGGACCGACGTCGTGCGCGCGGCGGTGCCGGGCCCCGACCTCGTGCGTGACACGGTGGAGCAGCTGCAGGCCAGGAACGCCTTCATGGCCAACCTGGCGGTGTTCAAGGCCAGCGACAGGCTGGCCGGGGTGTTGCTCGATACCCGGGCCTGACGCCGCCCGGCCCGGTCGCGGGCCGAATGACGGGTTTCAGTTGGACGCGGCCGCAGCCTGAGCCGCAAAGGCGCTGGCCTTGTCGCGGTAGTCCGTGTTGTCCGGATCGAGCTCGGCCAGCCGGGCGTAGATCTTGGCCAGCTTGTCCGGCGCGGTTTCGGACAGGCCTTGTTCCACCAGCGCACGGATCTGCAGCTCGGTGTCGATCAGCGCCAGCATGCGGATGATGCGTTCGTCCTTCAGCGATGCGAATCGCGCAAGCTCGTCGCGCGCCTGCGTCAGGGTGTCGCGCTCGATGTTGCGTATCGTGCGGTCCGCCAGCATCGCGCGCACCGCATCGATCTCGGTCGCGATCCGGGTTTGCAGGACCTTGGCGATCCGGTCGCGTTCCCGCAGTTCGGCCTGCAGGCGGCGTTCGTCCTCCTGGTCCTGCAGATGGCGCTGCGCGTAGGCGACCACGGCCAGCGCGACGCCGGCGACCAGCACCAGCGCCAATGCCTCGCGCATCCGGGCCGCGGTCGAGACACGGTGGCGTCGCCACTGGGCGGACAGCCGCCACAAGGCGGCCAGCGCGATGCAGGCGATGATGGCGTAGGCCCCGAGCACCAGTGGCGGCGCCCCGGCCAGGTATTCCTGCAGTTCGTCTGCCAATGTGATTCCTTCGAATTCGGTCCATCGTGCCGGGGCCTGTGCAGCCGGCATCGTGGTCACCTCCCTGGTGATGATCGATAGCATAATCGTTCGCCAGGCCTTGCAGCCGCAACGCGAAAGGGATCGTGATGGGATTCGAGGATCATCAGCGGGGCGTACGTGACGGTTATGCGGGCCTGCCGACCGCGGCGCCGAAGAACGCCTCCGAGGCCATCGGCCGCACCGAAGGACAGAACCAGCGCTTCGCCGACGACGAGCGGCTACGCACGGCCTCGGCCGGATACGCGTCCGCGCAGTTGCCGGCGCGTTCCGCGCTGGTCGGGCTCGGGCTGCTGGTGGCCTGGTTGCTCGGCGTGCGCATCCTGGTGCTGCTGCTGCTCGCCGCCGGCTTGCTGGGCCTGGCCGTCACGCCCTGGCTGCGCCGCCTGCTGCGCCAGGCAACCCCGGTCTACCTCGGCGCCATGCTCGGTGTCTGCATGAGCGCGGTGTCGTTGATGTTCAGTTCGGCGCCATTGATCGCCGACAACATCGTGATCTTTCCGGGCCTGGGCGCCGTGGCCGGCGCCGCGTTCGCGATCGTGCGATTGCTGATCCGCCGCCGGCGCGGTTGACCGGGGCGCCGGGTCAGCGGCTCTCGATCAGCGCCATGATGCGGGCGATGCAGTCGTTGCTGCGCGCAGGGTCGATCCAGCGCAACACGCACACCAGTTCCCGCTCGGCATCGATCCAGGTCAGCGACGATCCGGCGCCGATCGCGAACCACGAACTGCGGGGCGCGGCAGCGAACAGGTGTCCGCCCTGGTTCAGCCAGACCAGGTACCCGTAATACGGAGCGACCGTGCAGGGCTGCTGCATGCGGGCCACCCAGTCCGACGACAGGACCTGCCGGCCGTCGATGCGCCCGCCGTGCATCAGCATCAGGCCGATCCGCAGCTGGTCCAGCGCCGAGATGGAGACACCACCGCCCCAGTGGCTGCCGCCGGGGACCGACATCATGCGCCGGCCGTCGACCATGGTCCAGCCTTGTTCGTATCCTTCCCAGCGAAAGCCATCCTGGCACTGCAGGGGTTGCAGGATGCGTTCGGCAAACACCTCGGGCAGGGGCCGGCGCCACAGGTGCAGCAAGGCCAGCGAGAGCTGGTTGATGCGCACGTCGTTGTATTCGTAGCGGCTGCCCGGTTCGCCCAGCGGCCGCGGGTCGCCCTTGACGCCGGGCGCCGGGCCGCCCTGGTAGTCGAGCCAGCGGTTGCGATCGACCTGCTCGGGAATGCCCAGGCACGTGCCTTCCCATTCGCTGGTCTGCTGCAGCATGTGGTGCCAGGTGATGCGTGCGTGCCGTTCTCCCTCGAAGCCGATGCCCGGGCACCGGCGCACCACCGGTTCGTGCACGTCGGGCAGCAGGCCGTCGTCGTGCGCAAGCCCGGCCAGCAGCGCGAGGTAGGTCTTGGCCACGCTGAAGGTCAGGTCGGCGCGATGCACGTCGCCCCATTGCGCGAGCAACTCGCCGCGATGGTGGATCACGCCGGCCACACCGCCGCGTGCATGCACGGGGCCGTACAGGCGGTTGTAGGGAGCGGGGTCCTTGTCGTGGATGCCCCACGGTGGACGGGTGTCGCGCGACCAGGGGCTTTCCCAGCCGCTGATGGTGTCGATGACCGCTTGCAGGGGCGCGGAGCCGGAGTCGATGGGGGGTGCCATCGGGTCATTGTCGTCGCAGCCACGGTGCCGCAAACAAGACGCCCCGCGCCACGTGGCGTGGCGCGGGGCAAGGCGAAATGCCGTTGGAGCCGAGTCTCCTCCCGGTTTACAGTCGAACCGGGGGATGGTTCTCCTTGTGGACGTGTGACAGCGTTGTTCGATGGACGCGGGGGCGGGGTCGTGGACCGACCTTCATCGTGCCCTCCGCAAGCATGGGGCGAGTCTATCATTGCTGGTGAGAAAAGTTAGCATTGTTGTGTGAATCTGTCGCAAAATGCACGCGTGCACACAGGACACCACATCCGTGCGGCGATGGCCCGCAGCAAGGTCAGCTCCAGGGCGATGGCCGAGCACTGTGGCGTGACGCCGGGCGCCGTGTCCGCCTGGTTCAGCACCGGCCGTATCTCCAAGGCCAACCTGCTCAAGGTGGCCAAGCGCCTGCAGATCGACGTCGCCGACCTGATCACCGGTGTTTCGACCGCGCGTTCGCCCGACCCGGCGAAGGCATCCGTCATGTCGACCGCGGTGGAGGTCACGCCGGCCGCGATGCAGCTGGCGCAGATCTACGACTGGCTGAGCGATCCGATCGACCGGGAAGTCGTGCGCAACCTGATGACGCAGGCCGTGCTCGAGCGCCTGAGCCGTGTCAACGCGCCGGCGGACGCCGGGCGAGGGTCAGCATCGCCTGAGACTCGCTCCAGCGGTAGGCCAGCTCCAGCTGGCTCGAAATAAACACCGCCCGGCTGATGCCGATATGGGCCAGGTTGCGCGCGTGCACCGCCCATAACTCGTATTGCTTCTCGTGGGTGACCACCGCCTGCGGCGGCGGATCCACCAGGCGATAGATCTGCTCGCTGACCTGCGGCGGCTCGATCATGACGTCGAGGGCCGTATCCAGGCGCACGACGACGGCCGGGGCGTCCTTGGTCGCCTCGAGTACCTCGGGGCGGAAATGGTTGAAGGCGTCCTGCAACAAGGGGCCCCAGACCGAGACCTCCATCACGCCATGGCGGCTGGACTTGAGCGTGGTGATATGCACCGTTGCGGACTGGTATCGAAGCACTTTCATCTTCTTGTTGAGCTGGAATACCGGGGACCAGAGCCGAGTCTACGGCAATGCCGGCGTGCCGGCTCGCCCCCGGCCCTACAACGATGTCCGCCAATATCCCCTGATCCATGTCAAGCTTGCGGGTCGCATCGTTCATCAATTCCTGGGATTTCAGAAAATACTGAAAATTCGGAAACGGACCAACACCATGAACCTGCCCCCCCTGACCCAGAAGTTCGTGCTGCATTTCGGCGAGATGGGCAGCCGCTGGGGCATCAACCGCACCGTGGGCCAGATCTACGCGATGCTGTACGTGGCGTCCCGGCCGCTCAACGCCGACGAACTGGGCGAGGCGCTGGGTTTCTCCCGATCCAACGTCAGCATGGGCCTCAAGGAATTGCAGTCCTGGGCCCTGGTGCGCCTGATCCACCAGCCGGGCGACCGGCGGGAGTATTTCCAGGCGCCCGAGGATGTCTGGGCCATCTTCCGCACGCTGGCGGCCGAACGGCGCAAGCGGGAGATCGACCCGACCCTGTCGATGTTGCGCGACGCCTTGATGGAGCAGCCCAGCGTGCCCGACGACATCCATGCCCAGGAACGCATGCGCCAGATGCACGCCTTCATCGAGATGATGACGGACTGGCTCGACGACGTGCAGAAGATGGACTCCGAAACGCTGGCCAGCCTGATGAAGATGGGCTCGCAGGTGCAGAAGCTGCTGGAGATGAAGGACCGCGTGAAGCAGGTGTTCGTCCCCGCGGCGCGGGCGCCGGCCGGGCCCGCCATCGCCGGAGTCGCCGGCGTGGCCAGGCCGCCCGAAGACCCGGGCCACTGAACACGAACCACCGAGCAACAGACCATGGACACCTGGGATCCCTTCGTACTGGCGCGCATGCAGTTTGCCGCCAACATCACTTTCCACATCCTGTTTCCGACGATCAGCATCTCGCTGGCCTGGGCGCTGCTGTTCTTCAAGACGCGTTTCGTCGCCACCGGCCGGCAACACTGGATGCAGGCCTACCAGTTCTGGGTCAAGATCTTCGCGCTGACCTTTGCGCTGGGCGTGGTCAGCGGCATCACGATGAGTTTCCAGTTCGGCACCAACTGGCCGGGTTTCATGAACACGGTCGGCAACGTGGCCGGTCCCTTGCTGGCCTACGAGGTGCTGACCGCGTTTTTCCTCGAAGCCACGATGCTGGGCATCATGCTGTTCGGCCGCGACCGGGTCAGCGAACGGGTGCATACGCTGGCCACGTTGCTGGTGGCCGCGGGCACGACCGCGTCGGCGTTCTGGATCCTCGCGCTGAACTCGTGGATGCACACGCCGGCCGGATTCGAGATGATCGACGGGCAGGCGCACGTGACCAGCTGGATGCAGGTGATCTTCAATCCGTCGTTCCCGTACCGGCTCACCCACATGCTGCTCGCCTCCGGCCTGACGGTGTCGTTCCTGCTGGCCGGCATCAGCGCATACCGCTGGCTGCGCCACGATCGGGGCGCCGAGGTGCTGGCCACGCTCAAGGTCGGCATCTACGCGGCGGCGGTGCTGATTCCGCTGCAGATCGTCGTCGGCGACCTGCACGGCCTCAACACCCTGGAACACCAGCCGGCCAAGCTCGCGGCGATGGAAGGCATCTGGCAGACGCAGAAAGGCGCGCCGGCCGTGTTGTTCGGCTTGCCCGACGCGCAGACGCAGACCAACCGCTACGAGGTGTCGATTCCCAATCTCGCCTCGTTCTACCTGACGCACGACTGGGATGGCGAGATCCAGGGCATCGCCGCCTTCGGCGACCAGCATCCGCCGGTGGCTCCGGTGTTCTGGGCCTTTCGCGTCATGGTCGGCATCGGCCTGCTGATGCTGGCCGTGAGCTGGTTCCACGCATGGCGGTTGCGCACGGGCCGGGCGCTGGCGCCCTGGATGGCCCGGGTGCTGGTTGCCATGACCTTCTCGGGCTGGCTGGCGCTGGTGTCGGGCTGGTACGTGACCGAGATCGGACGCCAGCCCTGGCTGGTGTACGGCGTGTTGACCGCCGCGCAGGCGGCGTCCACGGTGCCGGCCGCCAACATCGCGCTCACGCTGGCCATGTACCTGCTGCTGTACGTGGCTCTGCTGCTGGCCTATGTCCGGGTGGTCTTCTACCTGGCGGGCAAGCCGGCCCAGGCGCGCGAGGATCTGCATCCCGCCGGCGTGGCGCCGGACCGGATGCCCGGACAGCAAGGAGCCGCATGATGGAACTGATTCCCGACCTGACCCAGCCCGCCGGCTGGCTGCCGCTGGCATTTGCCGGCGTGATGGCCTTGTCGATGCTGACCTACGTGATCCTGGACGGCTACGACCTGGGTGTGGGCGTGTTGCTGCGCCATGCCGACGACGGTGCGCAGAAGGACACCATGATCGCCAGCATCGGCCCGTTCTGGGACGCCAACGAAACCTGGCTGGTGCTGGGCGTCGGCGTGTTGCTGGTGGCGTTCCCGATGGCCCACGGCGTGATCCTGGGGCACCTGTACCTGCCGGTGGCCCTGATGCTGGTGGCCCTGACCCTGCGCGGGGTCGCGTTCGACTTCCGGGTCAAGGCGCAGGCCAGCCACAAGCATCTGTGGGACCGCGCCTTCCATCTCGGCTCGGTGCTGGCCGGCTGGTCGCAGGGCTTCATGCTCGGCGGCCTGATCACGGGTTTTCGCGACGACCTGTGGAGCCACCTGTTCAGTGCGCTGATCGGCCTGTGCCTGCTGGCGGCCTACCGCCTGCTGGGGGCGGGGTGGCTGATCATCAAGAGCGAAGGGCCGCTGCAGCGCAAGGCCGTGGATTGGGCCTGGTCCAGCCTGTGGCTGACGGCGCTGGGCATTGCCGCGATCTCCATCGTCACGCCGTGGGTCAGCAGCCGCATCTTCGACAAGTGGTTTGCGTTCCCCAACTTCATGCTGCTGCTGCCGATCCCGCTGGTCACGCTGGTGTTGTTCGTGCTGATCGCACGCAGCCTGCGGCGCCTGCCCACGCGGCTGGAGCAGGGCAACGAATACGGCATCGGCGTGCCATTTGCCGGCACCATCGGCGTGATGCTGCTGGCGTTTTATGGGCTGGCCTACAGCCTGTTCCCCTGGCTCGTGATCGATCGCATCACGCTGTGGCAAGGCGCCAGCGCACCGCAGGCGCTGATGGTCATCTTCTACGGCGTGGTGATCGTGTTGCCGGTGATCATCGCCTATACCGTGTACGCCTACCGCGTGTTCTGGGGCAAGTCGACGGCGCTGGAGTACTGAACACGGGCCTGGCCGGCTGCCAGGCTTGCCGGGTTGCCGCGGGGCAACGCAGCGTCACCCCTTTTTGATGCAGGCCATGGCGGTGGCCCGCGCGCTGTGGCAAGATGCCTCGCATGAGTCAAACCTACGGCATCGAGGCGCACGGTCACCATGACCCGGCGCCGCATCGCAAACCGGTCCGTTACGTCGTCGTCATCGACGCCGGCGGCTCGACGGTCGCCATGTTGTTCCTGGAGTCACGCGAACTGGTGGCGGAGGTCGACGCCGGCGCAGAAGAAGTCAACTCGATGATCTCCGGCATCCAGCCGGTCATCGGCGCGCTGGGGCCGGAGTGGAATGCCGCGCTGGGCGGGCACAGCGCCCGCGACCGTGGGGATGCACGGGTGTATACGCTGGGCGTCTGAGCGGCCCGGTCAACCCTGGCAGCGGTCTTCCAGCACCGTGGTGGTTGCGTCCGACCGGATCGATTGCGCCAGCGTCAGGCACAACGCGCTGATCGATGTCCGTACGCGGTACGGGGCCGCGAGGTAATAACCGGCACTGGGACCTTGTGTCGATTGCAGCCGGATGCTGAACGGCAGCGGATCGGTCGTGGCCGTGCCGACGCAGCGGACGCGGCCCGCAAGACTCGGCGTCTCGCGAACCCAGTGGTGCGCCTGTTCCGAACAACTGCTCATGCCGGCGATGGCGGTTTCCATCTCGAGCACCGTGGTCGTGCCGTTGTGCACCTGCAGGTAGCTGCCAGACCCGATGGATGTGCCATCCGGGCCCGGAGCGGCGCATGCCGAGACGAGGGCGATGCCGGCGACGGCCGTGGCAATACGCAGGCCGGATCGGCGACCGGCGATGGCAAGAGGGTGTTGCATGGGTATCGGGTCGTGGGTGGTGGTGCCGGATTCCAGGGGCCGGGTTCACGGGTCCGGGTCATCCGAATGGCCATGTGTGGCAGGCAGGTCACAATGGCTCGACGAGCGTGTACGGGCACGGGAGGCGAACGAATGGGTGTTTCTTTCGGAATCCGGCCGCATGCGGACCCGCGTACCCGGCGCATGGGGCTGCGCGCGACCTTGCTGCTGGTCTTGTTGCTGGTATTGGCCGGCTGCGCCAGCGGCCCGCGCCTGGTCGACCATGGCTTCGGTTTCGATGCGGTCGCCGACAGTCCGGGCGTGCAGGTGCTGGACTACCGATATGGCCAGGCGCACGCTCCGGGCGCCCGCATGCCGCAGTGGGTCCGCGACGACGCCGGCGTGGCCGGTGGCACCCATACCCGCGGGCCGATGCCCGTGGGCGAGAGCCTGTATGTACGCTGGCGCATCCGGGCCACCGGCGAGATCCTCGAAGACACGGTGGACCTGCGCGGCCGGCTGCCGGCCGACATGGCGGGCCGCGAGATCTATTTCGTCGTCGATCAACGCCAGCTGCGTGTCTACCTGGTCGGTACGCGGGCCCGCGGGGCGGGGGATGCCGGCATCGGGCCGGCGAAGTTCCGGCTGCGCGAGATCGAACGCATCTACCCGCCCTGAGAACCGCGTTCGTATCGTCCATCCAACCAAGCCAGGAGTCACCGCCATGCCGAAATCACATGAATTGCCGTTCGAGGCCAGCATCGTGGCCGAGCTCAACGACAGGGAGATCGCCGACACGCAGGCCGTCTGCGCGGCGTTCGCGGCGCCAGGCGCGGCCACGGTGGCGCCCGTGCAGTTCGTGTTCTTCGGGGCGTTCGACGGCACCAACAACGACAAGGCCAACCTGCCCTTGTCCTGCGCGCCGCAGCAGACCAACGTGGCGCAGTTGTTCGAACAGGTCGACAGCCAGCGCGATCCCCACCCGGGCACGCCCAACCCGCAACTCAAGACCGGTTATTTCGCCGGCGTGGGCACGGGCGCCGAACGCGGCGGTTTCGATGCCCGCTCGAGCAACCCGACGCCGTATATCGAGGCCACGGCCGAAGCCGCCTACGAGGTGTTTGCCCGCGAGGCCGACAGCTGGCTGGCCGGGCCGCACACGCCGCTGCGCGACGACGTGACCGTGGCGCTGACCGGCTTCAGCCGGGGTGCGGCGACGGCCGTCGCGTTTGCCCGCCTGGTGAACGACCGTGGCCTGGTGTTCGGGGGCCGGACCCTGATCCCGCCCGGACTGGTACGCGTGGCGGCCTTGTTGCTGCTCGATCCGGTGTATACCCGCGTCGAACTGGACCTGAACCTGCCGGCCAACGTGACCGGCCCGGCGACCGTGGTGCGCGCGCGGCACGAATACCGCTACATGTTCCGGGCGGCCGACTACGGCGGCGATGCGCGGGTCGAGACCGTCGTCGTCCCCGGCAACCACGGCAATGTCGGCGGTATGTACGACAACGGCATCGGTGCGCTGGTGCTCGCGGGCGCGACCGGATTCTTCAGGGCCTGTGGCGTGCCGATCGCCGACCCGCCGGCGTCGCGCTGCTTCGACCGCAACCAGCCGGTGCGTATCTACAGCGAAGGTGTCGACCGCTGGGGCCAACGGATCTGGTCGGAATCGGGAGTTCGCGGCGCCACGCGCCTGACCACCGGCCTCGACAACCGCCGCACCCGTTGACGAACGGCGCAGAGCCGCATGCGCGCCCCGGCACGCGCCCGGGCATGGTCACGCCGGCGCCCGGTCAGGGGTGGTGGACGCAGGGCTCCCAGGGCAGGACCGCGCATCCGCAATGCGCCAGCGTCGTGACCGATTCGGTGACGGTGCCGCTCGCCGACGGGCCGGCCACGCGCCGGGGCGCCTGCCGGGCCGGGGCCGCGGGCCCGGTCCCGGACGCACCCGCGTCGGCGGGAATCCAGCGCTGAAAGGGCGTCAGGTCGGCAACGTCCTGGATGTACCAGGTCTTCCTGGCCGAGTCCCAGCGCGCGCCCAGGGCCTTGGCCGCGTCCTTCTCCGCAAACGGTGTCACGAGGTTGATTCTCATGCCGGCCATTATCCGTTGCCGCCCGGGCCCGCGACCGGGCGCGGTGTGTCGCCGCACGAGCGCATCGTCCGGCACCGCAAGCGGGCCGATGATCGTCCAGCTAGGGAATGAATAGCATACAAATGAGGGTGGTACCATGTTTGCCATCAGATAACAGACATTCGGTGCGATACGCCCGAAGAAAGGCAAGGCCACCGGATGGATCATGATCGCAGCCCTCGTTCCCGTGTGCGTGGTCCATCCTGTCTTGCGTCGTTGTGTGTGTTCGTTCTTCTCGCGGGTACGGCATCGCGGGTGAGCGCCGACACCTTGCTGGAGACCTATCGGCTGGCCGCGCAGAACGATGCCATGTACCGCGCCGCGCAGGCGCAGGCCAGGGCCAGCGGCACCGCCATCGACCAGGCCGAAGCCGGCTTTCGCCCGACGATCAAGCTGGAAGTCGACCGGCTGAGCACGCGCCAGAAGATCATCAGCAGCAACAACCCGGTGTTCGCGACCGGATCGACCACGTTTCCGACGTTCTCCGAGACCTTGTCGCTCACCCAGCCGATCTACCGCAAGGACGCGATCGAGCGCATGACCCAGGCCAGGGCGGTGGTGCGCCAGTCCGAGTTGACCCTGCTGGCGGCCGAGCAGGACCTGATGATGCGCACCACGGCAGCCTACCTGTCGGTGCTGGCGGCGTCCGACAGCCTCGCATTGGCGGTGGCCGAACGCGAGAGTGTCGGCAAGTCGCTGGACCTGGAACGCGAGCGCCTGCGCATGGGCCTGGGGACCATCACCAACCAATACGATGCCGAGGCGCGGTTCGCGATCACGCAGGCACGCGAGATCGAGGCGCAGAACAAGTTGCGCGACGCGCGGCAGGCGGTGCGCGAGATCACGGCCCGCCCGCCGGGCAAGTTCCAGACCTTGCGCGAGGACTTCGCGTTGGCGTCCCCGGCGCCGCTGGATCCGGAACGATGGGTGGAGCAGGCCCTGGAGCAGAACCTGGGCCTGCGTGCGCGCCGCGAAGCGGTCGTCGTGGCCCGCCAGGAGGTGCGCCGGCAGGAATCGGGGCATTACCCCAGCGTCAACCTGCTGCTGTCGCACAATCGCCGCGATGCGGGCAGCACCTTGTTCGGCGGCGGCAGCAACGTGGCCACGACCGAACTGACGCTGCGCTTGACGGTGCCGATCTACGAGGGTGGCATGACCACCGCGATGACGCGCGAGGCCGCGTTTCGGCTCGAGAAGGCACAGGAGGAGTTCGACCTCGAGCAACGCGCGGTCGAACGCGAAACCCGCGCCGCCTATGACGGCACGCTCAGCGGCATCCGCCTGGTGCGCGCGCTGGGACAGTCGGTGCTCTCGCAGCAGAGCGCCCTCGAGGGCAGGCAGATCGGCATGCGCGCCGGACGCTTCACGCTGCAGGCCGTGCTCGACGCGCAGCGCGACCTGTACCTGGCGAAGCGGGACCATGCGCAGGCGCGGTATGACTACCTGATCAACCAGCTCAAGCTCCGGCAGGCCGCGGGTACCCTGTCCGAGACCGACCTGGTGAACATCCATGCGGCGCTCCGGTAAGCGTCCCATCGCGCAGGCGGTCGCCGCGGCCTGTCGCTCGGCGTTGTTCCCGGCGAAAGCCGCGCCGGCACGCGTCAAGCCGCTGTTCGAGGCGCTCGAGCCGCGCATCATGTTGTCGGCGGAACTGCCCGTGGTTCCGCCGCCGCCACTGGAGCAGGACTCGGTGCTGGCCGCACCGCTGGAATTCGGCGACACGCTGGGCAGCGTGTTCGGCGCGCAGGGGGCGCCGCGCACCGTGGCGTTCGACGATGGCTGGGGTTTCGCGGACCTGAGCATGGATCCGGATGCCGCCGCGCTGACGCTGGATTTCCAGGCGGTCGAGGCGGACCTGCTGTTCGAGATCCTGTCGTCCGGCGCGGTCCGTGTCTCCGAAGGCGCCAATGTCGCCATCGCCAGCAACGTGGTCAAGCTCATCGGCGGCTCGGGCGACGACCTGTTCGCGTTTGCCGGTTTCCCCGATGCCGGCCTGGAGATCGTGTCCGCCCAGGGCGGCGATGACCGGCTCGATTTCTCGGCCTTGCAGGACGACCTGACCTACGTCACCCACGTCGACGGCAAGGTGTCGATCAGCGCGGCCGGCCACACGGGCGGCATTCTCGTGGACCGGGCGCTCGCGACCATCGGCAGCCAGGGCCGCAACGTCTTCGTCGAGGAAGCCGCGCCGCTGATCGCCGGAACGCTGCACGACGGCGTCTTCTCGCAGCAGACGGCGCAGTTGTCGATCGCCGCCTACGTGGCTTCGCAGCCGCCACCCACCGAACTGATCATCGTCGATGCCGCGGTGCAGGACTACCGCAGCCTGCTTGCCGGGCTGTCGTCGGCGCGCACGGCGGCGAACGGCAGCGATGCCGACGCCGCCGGCCTGGCCGAGACATTGCCGCTTGCCGACGGCGCGTCGGTGCCGGCGGTCGGCGGGGCGCAAACCCTGGTGCTGCTGCTCGACGGCGGCTGGGATGGCGTCGAACAGATCTCGCAGATCCTGCTCGCGTTCCAGGGCCTGACGGCGGTCCACGTGCTCAGCCACGGCAAGAGTGGCGCGCTGGCGCTGGGCACGGCCACGCTCAACAGCGCCCGGCTGGACGCGCTGGGCAGCCGGCTCAAGACCTGGGGCCAGGCCCTGGTGCCGGGCGGCGACCTGCTGCTGTACGGTTGCGACGTGGCGGCCGGAGAGGCCGGCCTGCGGTTCATCGAGAACCTGGCCGCGCTGACCGGAGCCGACATCGCGGCGTCGACTGATGCCAGTGGTGACGCCGCCTTCGGCGGAGACTGGCATTTCGAAGCCACGACCGGCGTCATCGAGGCATCGTCGTTGTTTGCGGGTGGCGACAGCGGACTGGCGGGTCTGCTGGCCATCGATCCTGCCGACCCTTCGCGCTACACGCTCGCATCGGGCGACTTTTCCGCCAGCGGGGGGACGCCGACCGACCTCACGGGCGAGGCGACCGTGGTCCAGACGCTGGACCTGACCGGGATCAGTGGTGACCTGCGGGTGGAGTTGTCCGAGGTGAGCGGTTCGTCGAACGCCAGCGTCAGGGTGATTCGCGGCGACGGCACCGTGGCCGGCTTCACCGTCAAGGTCGGTGCGGACGGTTTCCCCGCGATCGTCGCAGGCCAGTCCGCGACGCAGAACCTGACGCTGCTGCTGAACGGTGTGGGCGTGGGTACGCTGGACGTATCCCGCATCGCCAACCTGCAGTTCGCGATCGGCAAGAAGGTGGGAGACACCCTGGCGCAGATCACCCGCAACGGTTCGGTGGCGGTCATCACGAACGGGGCCGCGCTCGACACCGTCGTGGTCGGCAAGACCGGCAACGTCGACGATCGCGTCGATGTGATCGTCGGGGACGGCGCCTTGCTGGCGCACCTCGAACGCGGCACGGCGTATTCCGGCAAGCTCCGGCTGAACTTCGCCGACGGGCCGGTTTCGAACACCGGCCCGGTGCCGGTCAACCTGTCCAGCGGCAGCAACAGCTACCTGCCGGGCGGCATCCAGCTCACGGGCGGCTTCACCGGCTCGAGCATCGTCAGCATCGCGACCGGCGCGGGTTCGCAGAAGATCGACGTGGGCGATATCGCCGACATCGTGGCGCGCGGTGGCGCGGGCAACGACATCCTGGTCGCGGGTGCCAATGCCCAGCGGCTCGCCGGCGGCACCGGGGACGAT
>JBFIDI010000016.1:0-26294 GCA_041581405.1 Burkholderiaceae bacterium | reverse complement strand
TGCAATGCGGTGCAGGTCGACCTGCGCATCAGCATCGAGGTGTTCAAGGACATGCTGGTGTCGGCCTCGCCGCAGCCGCAGCCCGCGCTGCTGCTGGCGGCGCGTTCCGTGCCGGCGACGGAGGCGCGCTGAACCGCGCAGGCCGATGCGACACCCACCACCGAACCACCTGTCCGCTCGCCCGTTGAAGTCCGGCGCGATGGCGTCGTTCGTCTGCGGCGTATTGCTCGCCACCGGTGCCGCAGTCGCACCGGCCGTCGCGGGGCCGATCACGGTGCAGGCCAATGCCACGTTCAAAATGCGCGAAGGCAAGGATGTGCGGGCCACGGTGTTCCGGTTTCCGGCGTCGGCCGTGCGGCTGCAGATCCTGCCGACGCTGGGCTTGGTGGCCCAAAGCCGCTACCAGCGCCCCGGCCTGTCGATCGAAGAGGCGGTCAAGGTCGACGCACTGGGCAAATTGTCGACCGGTGACATGCTGATCGCCAATGGCGGCTTCTCCGGCGCCAAGGTCGACCGTCCGATCGGGCTCGTCATTTCCGGCGGCAACGCGATCTCGCTGCCGGACTACGCGGTGCAACGCGGCGATCCGACCAGTACGTGCCCCTCGCTGCGGCAAGACCGGCCGCGGCGCTCGGGCGTGTTGTGCGCCGACAAGCGGGGCAGGATCCTGGTGCAGCACCTGGACGAGGTCGATTTCGAGTCGTGTACCGACGCCGTGCAGGCCGGCCCGTTGCTGGTTGAGGCGCCGGGGCGCAACGGCATCTGCGAAAGCCCGCCCGGCGAAAGCGCCTATCTGCGCACGGCGCTGTGCACGCGCGGCAAGGACGTCGCGCTGGTCGTGACGCGCGACCCGGTGCCGCTGTTCGACCTGGCGCAATGGCTCGCGGCGCCGACGAGCCAGGGCGGGTTGGCCTGCGAAGCCGCGCTCAACCTCTCGGGCGACAGCTCGTCGGGCGCCCAGCTGCGCCAGGGCAGCGCACGCGCACCGTGGCGCAAGTACGGCGACGGCAGCTTCCCGCTGCCCAACCTGATCGTCATCACCGAACGGCCGGCGCGCGCCAGCCAGCGCCCCTATGCGCCGGCCCGGGTGCTGGTGCCGCAGCAGATGCCGCGGCTGGCGCCACCGGCGAACTAGGGCGCGCCGGTGCGCGCGGCCGGTTTCAGGCCAGGTTGAACCAGGCCGACTTGCCCTGCATGTACGAACGCAGGCTGTCGATGTGCTTGTCGCGCGAATTGCCCGACTGCTTGTAGCCGCCGAACGGCTGCGTCATGTCGCCGTCGCCGAAGCAGTTGACCCAGACCACGCCGGCTTCGAGTGCGCCGACGCAGCGGTGTGCGCGGTTCAGGTCGGCCGTCCAGACCGCCGCCGCCAGGCCGTAGACCGAGTCGTTGGCCAGTGCGATCGCCTCGTCCTCGGTGTCGAAGGCCATCACCGAGGCCACCGGGCCGAACACTTCCAGGCGGTTGATGTCCATGCCGCTGTCGGTGCCGGTGAACAGGGTCGGCGCGACGAAGGCGCCAGTGCCGGGCACGGCCGTGTCGGCATCACCCAGGGCCAGCTGCGCACCCTGCTCGCGGGCGCGTGTGACATGGGCGAGCACGTTGCCGCGGTGTGCCGCACTGACGACCGGCCCGAGCGTGGTGGCCGGATCCAGCGGGTCGCCCGGTGTGTACAGCTGCGCGCTGCGTGCGACGAAACGCGCGACGAAGGCGTCGTGGATGCCGCGCTGCACCAGCAGCCGCGAGCCGGCGTTGCAGACCTGGCCGGCGTTGTCGTAGATGCCGCCGATGGCGCGGTCCACCGCGGCGTCGAGGTCGTACACGTCGTCGAAGAAGATCTGCGGGCTCTTGCCGCCGGTCTCCAGCGCGACGCGTTTCATGTTCGACTGGCCGGCATAACCCAGCAACAGCTTGCCGACCGCCGTCGAGCCGGTGAACGTGAGCTTGGCCACGTCGGGATGCAACGCGAGCGCCTTGCCCGCCTCGGGACCCAGGCCGTTGACGACGTTGAACACGCCCGCCGGGCCGCCGGACTCGGCGAACAGCTGGGCCATGCGGATGCAGCTCAGCGGTGCCTGTTCCGAGGGCTTGAGCACGACGCAGTTGCCGGCCGCCAGCGCCGGGGCGACCTTCCAGATCGCCATCAGCATCGGGTAGTTCCACGGCGAGATCGCACCGACCACGCCCAGCGGTTCGTGCACGATCATGTGCAGCGAACCCGGAGCGGTGTGGGTGACGGCGCCGTCGATCTTGTCGATGCATTCGGCGAAATAACGGATCGTGCGCAGCACCTCGGGCAGGTCGATATTGAGCACGTCGCTGACCGGCTTGCCCATGTCCAGCGTGTCGAGCAAGGCGAGTTCGTCGGCGTGCTGCTCGAGCGTGTCGGCGAATCGCAGCAACACGTCCATGCGCTGGCGGGGTGCGAGCCCGCGCCAGCGCCGGTCGTTCCAGGCGGCCTGCGCGCTGGACACGGCCAGGTCGATGTCGGCCGCGTCGCCCTTGGCCACCTGCGCCAGCACGGCACCGGTGGCCGGATTGATGCAGTCGAACGTGGCGCCCGAACGCGACGGCAGCAACTGCCCGCCGATGAAGTGCCGGCCTTCCGGCTTCACGGCCGCGGCGCGGGCCTGCCAGTCGGCGTGGGTCAGGGGTGTCGTGTCCGCCATCGGATTATTCGGCCACCAGTTCGGTCGGGTAACCCGGCGCGCGCAGATCCAGGCCGCAGGCCTGCTCGATCATGCGCACCACCTCGGGCGACTGCGCCTCGGAGCCGAACAGGCCACGCGCGCGGCGGAAGATCTGCTGCGTGTGGCTGCCCAGTTCCAGCGGCACGCCGAGTTTCTCGGCGATGCCGTTGACCAGGCCCAGGTCCTTGCAGGCCAGGTCCATCGTGAACTTGACGTTGTAGCTGCCCGAGAGCACCAGCTTGGACTCGGTCTCGTGCACGAAGCTGTTGCCCGAGCTGGCACGGATCGCGCGCCAGGTCGCGTCCGGGTCGACGCCGTATTTGGCCGGCAGCATCATCGCCTCGCCAGCGGCCACCAGGTGGATGAAGGCCAGCATGTTGGTCACGACCTTGACCACCGAGGCGTTGCCGAGCTTGCCCATGTAGATGATCTCGCCGCCCATGGCCTGCAGGATCGGACGCACGGTGTCGAACACCGTCTGCTCGCCGCCGACCAGCACCGTGATCTGGCCCGAATGCGCCAGGTGCACACCGCCGGTGACCGGGCACTCGAGTACCGAGATGCCCTTGGACTTGGCGACATCCTGCAGTCGTTGCAGGTCGTTCAGGTCGGTCGTGCTCATCTCGATCCAGGTGCCGCCCGCGGCCAGGTGCTCGAATACGCCGCCGGGGCCTTCGACGACCTTGCGCGAGGCCGCCACCGACGGCAGCGCCGTGATGACGACGTTGGCACCCTTGCAGGCACCGGCGATGTCGTCGGACCAGCTGGCGCCGGCATCGAGCAGGCGCTGGGCATTGGCCTTGTTCAGGTCGGTGACGGTGACCCGGAAGCCCTTGCTGACCAAGCTGTTGCACAGGGGCTCGCCCAGGTTGCCCAGGCCGATGAAGCCAATGGTGAAGTCGGAGGGTTGCTTGTTCATGGGTGTTCTCTGTGCCGGAAAAATGAGGTGGATAAGGCCCAGCAGTGTGCCGGATTCGGCGCGCGGAGACAAACGGACAAAGCCACGGTGTAGGATTAGCCGGGCTAATGCTTGACTAATGGTGGACCCATGGCACGACTTCCCCCCTTGAACTGGTTGCGCGCGTTCGAGGCCTCGGCGCGGGCGCTGAGTTTCACCGAGGCGGCGCAGGAACTGCACATGACGCAGTCGGCGGTCAGCCAGCAGATCAAGAGCCTGGAGAGTGCGCTCGGGCGCCAGCTGTTCCACCGGCGCGCGCGCGGGCTGGAGCTGACCGACATCGGACGTGGCTACCTGCCCACGGTGCAGGCCGCGTTCAACACGCTCGAGGAAGGCACGGCGGTGCTGACCGGCCGCAACGAGCCCGACGTGCTGGAGTTGCACTCCAACATCTCGTTCGCAACCTTCTGGCTCACGCCGCGCCTGCACCTGTTCCTGACCGAGTTCCCGTGGGTGCAGCTGGACGTGGCCACGTCGATCTGGCCGGCGGAAAAACCCCGCAACCTGGCCGCGGTCGAGATCGTGCTGGGCCTGGGCAAATGGGAGGGGCGCGCCGGCCAGCGCCTGACGCGCGACACCATCTTCCCGGTCTGCACGCCGGAGCTGGCCCGGGGCATCCGCGACGTGAACGACCTGCTGCGTCACCGGCTGTTCGAGCTGCCGGGCACGCTGCAGACCTGGGACAACTGGCTGGTCGGCCTCATCGGCCATCGCAAGTTCGAGCGGCCGCGCACCCACCTGGTCAGCACCTGGGCGCTGAGCATGCAGTGGGCCTTGCAGGGGCTGGGCGTGGCGCTGGCCCACGACACCGTGGCCAACGACCTGATTGCGCAGGGGCGCCTGGTGCGCCTGCTGGACCACGCGTTGCCGATGAAGGAGGCGTATTACCTGATCTCGCCCGAAGGCAGCCGGATCAACCCGGCGGCCAAGGCGTTCAAGGGCTGGTTGATGCAGCAGCTCAAGTCCTGAGCCCGGGCCGGCCGGGCCTCACACCGAGCGCGTGATGCCGCCGTCGACCCGCAGGTTCTGGCCGGTGATATAGCCGGCGCCGTCGGAGGCCAGGAACGCGATCACCGCCGCAATCTCTTCGGTCTTGCCGTACCGCTGCATCGGGATCCGTTCGCGGAACGCGGGTTTCTCCGGCAGGCTGTCGATGAAGCCGGGCAACACGTTGTTCATGCGGATGTTCTCGGCCGCGTACCGGTCGGCGAAGAGCTTGGTGTAGGCCGCCAGCCCGGCGCGGAACACGCCCGAGGTCGGGAACACCGGGTCGGGCTCGAAGGCGGCGAAGGTCGAGATGTTGATGATCACGCCGCTCTGTTGCTGCTGCATCACCGGCACCACGAGCCGGGTCGGGCGCACGACGTTGAGGAAATAGACGTCCATGCCGCGGTGCCAGTCCTCGTCGGTCAGCTCGAGGATGGGTGCGCGCGGCCCGTGGCCGGCACTGTTGACCAGCACGTCGATGCGGCCCCATTGGTCCATCGTCAGGTCGACCAGTCGCTTGAGGTCCTCGTTGGACTGGTTCGAGCCGGTCACGCCCAGACCACCGAGCTCCCGCGCCAGCGCCTCGCCCTTGCCGGACGACGACAGGATGGCGACCTTGAACCCGTCCGCCGCCAGCTTGCGCGCCGCGCCCGCACCCATGCCGCTGCCGCCGGCGGTGATGATGGCAACCTTGTCGTGTTTTGTCATGGTGTCTCCCGTGCGTGTGGTGGAACCAGCCGCTGCCGTCGGTCGGGCAGCGAGCGCCTGGCCTTGATTATCCGGACCGGCCCCGCCGGTGGGCGCGCCGGGCACGCGCTGGGCCGGAATCAAAGACAATCGTCACGGTCGGACCCGCACCCGCGCTCGGGGCAGCAGGGTCCGCTGTCCGTTCGCTCGAAAGGTTGCCCGTTGTCATCGCCGTCTCTTCCGCCCGCCGTTCCCCGCAAACATCTGCACACCCGCCAGGTCCGCTTCGATGGTTACCACCGCGAAGACGGCCTGTGGGACATCGAGGCCACGCTGACCGACACCAAGGCCTATACCTGGCGCTCGGCCGACAAGGGCGACATGCCGCCCGGCACACCGGTGCACGACATGCTGATCCGCCTGACACTGGACGACACGCTGACGATCCAGGCGATCGCCACCGGCATGCCGTCCACGCCGCACGGCGAATGCACACAGGCCGCGGATCCGATGCAGGCCATGGTCGGCCATACCATCGGCCCGGGTTGGCGCGTCACGATCGAGAAGAACCTGGGCGGCGTCAAGGGCTGCACCCATTTGCGCGAGCTGCTGTTCAACATGGCCACGGCCGCCTACCAGACGATTCCCGGCTACCGGACCCAGCTGCGCCGCGAAGCCGGCCTGCCGGATCACGACAACGACCAGCCGCCGTTCTACCTGGGCAAATGCCTGGGCTGGGACTTCGACGGCCCGGCCGTGCAACGCCACTACCCGCAGTTCGCGGGCTGGCAGCCGCTCAAGCGCATGTCGCGCGAAGCCTAGTCGCCGCCGCGGGCCGCCGTGCCGGGCGGCGGGCGCCAGGCCCGCCGGTCGGACTCAGGGTGCCAGCGTGACGCGGGACGGGTCCAGCGCCTTGAGCGGCGCATCGGCCAGCCACTTGCGGTACAGCGCCGGCGTCGGATCACCTTCCTTGATCAAGCCCTTGGCGCGCAGCCACTTGCCTTCCTGCACCATGGTGTCGAGCATGGCCTGGTCCAGCTTGATGCGGTATTCGTATTCCGGCCACGCGGCGCGGATCGCCTCGAGCGTGGTGGCGCCGCCGACGTAGCGGGCCGTGGCCTCCTGCGACTCGGCGGGGTTCGCCTTGACCAGCGCCTCGCCCTTGAGCAGGGCCGCCAGCACGCGCTGGGTCAGGGCCGGATTGGCGCTGGCCTTTTCCGATGCGGCCAGCACGAAACTGCTGGAATAGTCGGGCATGCGCACCTCCTGGTACTGCGCGCCGAGCACGCTTTTCGCCTTCTGGTAGCCGCTGGGGAAGGACATGATGGCATCGACGTCGCCGCGGGTGATGGCGGGAATCATCTCCGACGGCGGCACGTTGACCAGTTCCGCGTTGACGCCGGCCTTCTCCAGCGCGGTGGCGATGGCGAAGTGCACATTGGTACCCAAGGGCATCGCGATCTTCTTGCCGGCCAGCGCGGCCAGGCCGGCCGGCGCCGTGTCGCCCTTGGTGATCAGCCGGAACGACTTGTATTGCGACAACACCGCGACGACCGAGAACTTCTGGTTGCGCATGACACCGGTGACGGCCGGGAACTCGGCCATGATGGCGTAGTCGAGCTGGCCGCCGATCAGCGCCTCGAAGCCCTGGCGGCCGCTGGCGAACGGGATGATCTTGGCCTCGAGTTTCTCGCCGGCCCACAGGCCCTTGTCGCTGGCCTGCGCGAGCTGGGGGACGTCGGGGTAGGCGCCCCAGCCGATGGTGACGGTGGTCAGGCCCTGCGCGAACGCCTGGCCTGCCGCGAACAGCAGGGTCGTGGCCAGCAGCCGGATGGGAAGTTTCATGGGGTGGGCTCCTTGATAGTCAGTGGGATGGTGAGGAACTGGGGTTGTCGTGCCGCAGCAGACGCAACATGCGTGCCCTGTTGGCGATGAATTCGTCGTCGATCTGCTCGACCGAACGCGGCCGCTGGCTGTGGATCGCGATCTCGTCGACGAAACGCCCGGGGGCGGCCGACATCACGAGCACCCGGTCGGACAGGACCAGTGCCTCCTCGATGTCGTGCGTGATGAACAGCACCGTCGTGCGGCGCGACTCCCAGATGCCCAGCAGCAGTTCCTGCATCGCGATCCGGGTCTGCGCGTCGAGCGCGCCGAAGGGTTCGTCCATCAGCAACACATCGGGGCGCGCGGCCAACGTGCGCGCCAGCGCCACACGCTGGCGCATGCCGCCGGAGAGTTGCCCCGGGTAGTTGCCGGCCTTCTGCGCCAGGCCGACCTCGGCCAGCGCCTGCATGGCGACCTCGCGGCGTTCGGCCTTGGGCATGCCGAAACGCTTGAGCGCGAATTCGACATTGCCGATGGCGGTGAACCAGGGGAACAAGGCGTATTGCTGGAACATCACGCCCACGCGCGGCGACGGCCCCGCGACGGCCGTGCCGTCGACCGCGATGCTGCCGCCGGTGAGCGGCGTGAAGCCGGCAATGGCATTGAGCAGCGTGGATTTGCCGCAACCCGACGGCCCGATCACCGCGGTGAACGAGGCCGGTGCCAGCTCCATCGAGATCGGCGACAAGGCCTGCACCGCGCGTCCCTTGTGCTGGAAGCGCACGGCGGCGTCCCGCACCGTGACATGCCCCTTGGCAACGGGCTCCGTCATGTCTGCTCCCAGTGCACGACACGCCGGCTGATCTGCTGGAAGATGAAGTCCAGCAGGCCGCCGAGCAGGCCGAGCTCGACCAGGCCGACGAACATGCGGTCGGTGCGGAAGAACTGGCGCGACTCCTGGATCCGGTAACCGATGCCCGACGAGGCACCGGTGAGTTCGGCCGCGACCAGGCTGAGAAAGGCCAGCGCCGCGCCCAGGCGCAGCCCGGAGACGATGTGCGGCGCCGCGGCCGGGATCACGACCTCGAAGAACTCGCGCCAGGTGCCGGCGCCCAGCGAACGCGAGGCGCGGATGTAGGTGCTCGCGACATGCGATGCGCCGTGGTCGGTGTTGAGCCAGACCGCCAGGAACACCGTGTAGGTGATCAGGAAATACTTGGACGGCTCGCCGATGCCGAACCACACGATGGCCAGCGGTGCCAGCGCGATCGCCGGAATCGGGCGCAACACGTTGAGCAGCGGGTGCAGCGCATAACCGACCGGGCGGATGCGCGAGGTCAGCAGGCCCAGCAACACGCCGAGGAAGGAGCCGAGCGCGAATCCGACCGCCGCGCGTTGCAGCGACACAGACAGGTCGCTGATCAATACGCCGTCGTGGTACAGCTCCACGCTGGCCATCAGGATGGTCGTGGGGGCGGGGATGAACTCCGGGTTGACCATGCCCGACGTGGACACGCCGGTCCACAGCAGCAGGAACAATCCCATCGAGACGAGAAACTGGGCGATCTTGGCCATGGTGGTGTGAAAGCTCCGTCGTGCCGTTCAGCCCCGGGCGGCCGGCAACCAGGGCAACTGCTCGCGCGTATAACGAAAGGTCTGGAACACGCTGTTGAGCCGACCGCCGCCGGTCTTGCGCGCCTCGGCGTCCGGGTATTCGGCGAACCACGGAATGATGTATTCCCAGACCACCTCGCCCGCCGGCGTGACCTCGAACAGCCGGCCGGTCGCCGATTCGGTGATGTGCGTATTGCCATTGTGCAGGCGCTGCGCATTGCCCATGTACGGCGTGTAGAAGGCGCTGACCATCTCGTCGGCGTAGGCCCATGCCACGGTGTTGGTCGCCGGGTCGATCTCGACCACGCGCGAGAACGCCACGTGTGCGCCGGTGCGGAAGTTGCCGTTGTCGAACGCCAGGATGCGGCCGTTGGGCAGCGGCACCGGGGCGTGCTGGTGCGAGACCACGCTGGGCGGAACATGCAGCCGCACCGCGCCACTGGCCTTGTCGACGCCGATGATGCCGGCGGTGGTGCGCAGGCTCATTAGCACCAGCCCCTGGGCGTCCACGGCCAGGCCGTTGACCAGCGGCCAGTGGTAGCGGCCGAAGCCGGGATGGATCGGAAAATCGGCCGGTGCCAAGTGTTCCCAGGATTTCCATTCCCACACCAGGTGGCCCGCGCGATCGACCTCGCGGATCACGTCGCCGTACATCACCTCGTCGGGGCCGTGTGACGTGCCGCCGGGCACCTGCTGCGCGAAACCCTCGGGCACCGGCGCACAGGCGGCATACAGCAGGTGGCCATTGGGCAGCCACTGCGCGTCGTGGTGGTGGGCCGGGTCTTCGTAGTGCCAGACCACGGTGCCGTCGGGCGTGACCTCGGAGAAATCGCCGCCATGCCACATCGACCAGGCCGCGTAACGGCTCGGCGAGTCGGCGTGCGAGCCGTTGTAGCCCATGTTGCCGTTGGGCAGGATCACCGCATGGCGGCCCGGGCGCACCGGCATCTTCCACTGGTGCGCGACCGCGCCGTCCATGTCGACCAGGTAGACGTTGCCGTCCGCCGTCTGCGGCGCGATCAGCGTGTAGCCGCCGGCACTCATGGCGGGATCGTGGGCGATCAGGCCGACGCCGCGGCGGCGCAAGCTGATCTGGTCGACGGTGGTGGTCAAGGCGGTGCTCCTGGAGAAAAAAGGGGGTTTCCGGCTGCTGCGCCGGGCGCCCGATGGACGTTTCGCAGCCAGTGTAGGTTTGCCTGAGCGTCAGGAATAGCTGAATGTTCTTGATGGGTCGTCCGATAAATTCGTACACTCGGGCGATGCCGGCCATCTCCCAGTCGTTTCGCTGTTTTGACGAGGTCGCGCGCCGGGGTTCGGTGCGCAAGGCGGCCGATCCGCTGCACCTGACCGCCGCCGCGGTGAACCAGCAGATCCTCAACCTGGAGGCGGTCGTGGGCACGCCGCTGTTCGATCGGCTGCCGCGCGGCATGCAGCTGACCTCGGCCGGCGAGATCCTGATCGCCGCGGTGCGGCGCAGCCAGCGCGACTTCGACAACGCGCTGGCCCAGATCGAGGACCTGCGGCAGCTGCGCCGCGGCCACGTGAACATCGGGGTGTCGCATTCCTCGGCCGAGTACATGATTCCCGACGTGATCGAAGCCGTGCAGCGCAACCAGCCGGGGCTGACCTTCGGCGTGCGTTCGGGCAACGGCGAGACGCTGCTGCGCTGGCTGGCCAACGGCGAGATCGACGTGGCCTATTGCCTGCGCCGCCCGGCTCCGGCCGGTGTCGAGGCGGTGCGTTCCTGGCCGCAACGCCTGGGCGTGGTCACGGCGCCGGGCCATCCGCTGATCCGCGCCAACCAGCGGCTGCGCCTGCGCGACTGTCTGGAATACCCGCTGGTGCTGTTGTCGCCCGACATGGAACTGCGCACGCTGGCCGATCGCATCGACAGCCGGCTGCAGCGCCTGGGCCGCCCGCTGCTCGAGACCAGTTCGGTCGCCATGGTGCGCCGCGTCGTCGCGCGCGGCGAGGCCGTGGCGTTCATGATTCCCGAGAACGTTGCGACCGACGTCGACGAAGGCAGGCTGGTCTGGACCTGGCTGGAAGACGCCGGCGCCAGCACCCACACCTGCGTGTTCCAGCGTGCGGGTTACACGACGGCCGTGGCCATGGGCAAGTTCCTCGACGTGTTGGCCGCCCGGCTGGACGAGATCCGGGAGAGTTTCGACGCCAGGGAGCAGGCGCGGGTGTTGTCGCGGGGGAGCTGAGGGACCTCCCGCCCCCGGACGGGGCAATCCGTTACCAGGGGCTGATGCCGGCCGGTTCGACGAAGCGCCCGGATTCCTTGGCGTGGAGCGCGTATTGCACCGGCAGCCGTGCGCCTTCTTCCGGTGTCATCGTGCCGTAGCCGGTCAGGTCCGTCTTCACGAAGCCCGGACTGACCGAGTTGACGACGATGCCGGCGTCCTTCAGGGCCTCATGCAGCTGCACCGTGAGCATGTTCAATGCCGCCTTGGATGCGTTGTAGCCGATGAACTGCGCAGAATGATAGGCAGAGGCCGGGTCGCCGTTGAGCGTCAACGAGCCCAGCGAACTGGACACGTTCACGATGCGTGCGCACGGGGCCGCCCGCAGCAGCGGCAGCATGGCCTGTGTCACGGCCAGTGTGCCGATGAAGTTGGTGTTCAGCACCCGTCGCACGGCATCGAGCGACGCCATGCCCGGAGGTCCGTCGTCCGACGCGAAGATGCCGGCGTTGTTGACCAGGATATCCAGCCTGCCGTGCTCGGCCTCGATGACGCGGGCCGCGGCCGCGATGGTTTCCGGGTTGTCGATGTCGAGGGCCAGCGTGCGAACGGCAAGGCCTTGCGCGTGCAAGCCCTGCACGGCGGCCTCGCCGCGGGCCGCGTCGCGCGCGCCCAGGAGCACCTGCACGCCGGCCTGGGCCAACTGTCGCGCGATTTCCAGTCCTATGCCCTTGTTGGCGCCGGTGACCAGGGCAATGCGAATGGCGGTCATGAAAAAGTCCTTTCCGAGTGGTGTGGGGTTGACCTAATATATGAACGATTGCTCGGTTCTGGAATTCGCTTTTGGCCACACGTGCACGACACTCGCTGAACCCGCGCCGCAAGCCGCTTCAGGCCCGGGCAGCGGTGACGCTGGACGCGATATTCGAGGCCACCATTCAGCTTTTGGTCGCCGGTGGCATGCATCGACTCACCACCACGCGCGTGGCCGAACGCGCTGGTGTCTCGGTCGGAACGATGTATCAGTACTTCCCGCACAAGGAGGCCCTGGTCTACGCGCTGAATGCGCGATACCTCGAGGACCTGGCGACCCGCATCGAGGCGACCTGCGCCTCCCGGCAGGGGGCTCCCATCGGCGAGATGGTGGAGGCGCTGGTCGACACCTACTGGAGTGCCAAGACCGAGCGCGCCGACGTGACCCGGGCCTTGTACCGTTCGGTCGCGGAACTGGACAACCAGCCCTTGATCGACGCGTTCGCGCGCCGGGTCGACGCTGCAACGGGCGCCATGCTGGCCAGCGCATCGGATGTGAGCTTCAACGACCTGAAAGGCGTCAACCTCACCCTGGTGACCGTCATCTTCGGCACGGTTCGCAGCGCGTTCGAACGCAACCTGCCGTCATCGGCGGCGCAGGACCTGAAACGCCAACTGGTACTGATGTGCCGCTCCTACCTTGCGGCCATTCCGGACAAACCGCGCTGACTCCGCCCGGGCCCCGGAGCCGCCCATCGCCGCGGGAAACGTGGGGCGGGAATCGCCGTTCGTCGTGTGGTATCGATCGGAGCCCGGGGCAGGTTACTGCTGGCCTGCGATTCGCCTGGACTTGCGTCGGCGCACCATGATTCCAAGCAGACCGATACCGGCCAGCAGCATGGTGACGGACTCAGGCTCCGGAACCGCGGATACGGCTGCAAAGGCCACGAGGCCGCTTCGCAGTTCCGCCTGCGCAATGGTGGCGCCGGTGTTCGAGTGCCCGATACGCTCGCCTGCGAACGAGGAGGCGCAGGACGTATTCGCGGCTTCCAGGCACCAGAAGTTCGCGTGCACGCCCCCGAACAACATCAAGCGGGCCGGCGTGGCACTGTCGAAGTCGAAAAACAGGTGGCTGGCCGTGGCCGTGGTGGCCGCGCCCAGGACAGGCGTCACGATCTGCGTGTCCGAACCGAAACTGTCGGACGGGCCGCCGTCGAGGTTGGGGGCTGCCAACGTCAGGCCCCAGTCCAGGATGTTCGTGTCGCTCAGGACGCCCAGTGTGCCGTCGGTTTCGATGAATCCGACCGCCGTTCCGTCGCCGATGTCACGGTTGAAATAGTAGGTCGTGGATGCCGCCGACGCCAGCGTGCTCATCAGCAACAAGGCAAGCGATATCAATCCGACCGAGCATTTGCGCATGGTTTTCTCCTGGAAAGGGGCAGGGCGATGGAACTCCCCGCATGGCTGATTCCGCTGAACAGGCGTCGACATGTTCGCCCCGATTCTTGTCCCGGCGGGGGGGCCACGCATCGTTCGAATGGGTGATGCGCCTCACGCCCGTCAGCGGCATGTTGTACAAAGTCGGGTGTGCTCCGTGCCGGAGCATGCTCCCGTCGCCACCGCACAGGAATGAAGCACCGTGATACCAGGGACACAGGGATATGCCGAGCAGGCCGGTGAACTCGTCGAGCGATACGAAAACGTTCCGTTCGTCGAGAAACACCGGGCGGTTCTGCACCTGATACCGGATCGTGCAAGCCGCATCATGGATATCGGTGCCGGGACAGGCGCCGATGCGGCCTGGTTGGCGGACCGGGGTCATCACGTGGTTGCGGTCGAGCCGACACGCGAACTGCGACTGCCCGGCATGGAACGGCATCCGTCGCCCCGGATCGAGTGGCTCGATGACAGCTTGCCGGATCTGGCCGCGACACGGCGCGCGTCGCGGGTGTTCGATCTGGTCATGCTGACCGCCGTCTGGATGCATCTCGACCGGCGCGAGCGCGCCATCGCGATGCCGCACCTGGCATGCCTGCTCGGGCCCGGGGGCTTGCTCCTGATGAGCCTGCGCCACGGGAGCGTGCCGCCCGGCCGGCGCATGTTCGACGTGGCGGCCGGAGAGACCGTCGAGCTTGCGCAAGGCCATGGTTTTCGTGAAATCTTCAGGCTGCGTGCGCCGTCGGTGCAGACGCTCAACCGCCAGGCCGGGGTCGAATGGACACAGCTGGCGCTGGTGCGAAACTGATGTCGCCTCACCTGCGAGTCGGGCAGCAGAATCCGGGCGCGTCCGCCACCGTATTGACGCTGCGTGCGGCATCGGGCCGAACACCCGCGCCCGCAACGCAATGCCGAGGAACCCTGCCGTGACGAAATACCTCATCTCCTTCCCCGCACCGGCGATGGACGCCGCCGTGCAGTGGGCCGCGCGGCTCGCCACGGCGTGTCGCTGCGCGCAGGAACTGCGCGCGTTCCATTACGACCCCGAGAGCTGACTGACGGGCGCAGGGCCTGCATCGACGGGCACGGGGACGGCCATCGCCGCCTGAGGTCGTCTCGCTCCCGTCGTCATGTTGCGCTGGCGCAGCCGGGATTGACCGGGTCGCGTCCAGGGATTTTGCGGCGACTATTGATTCAGGTTTCCATGGAAACTACACTTGGCTTCAGTTTCCAGGGAAACCTGTTCATGAAGAAGTCGAATCGTCCCGCCGCGAATCCGTTGGAAGCCCATCTGGGGTTCTGGCTCCGGTTCGTGTCCAACCATGTGTCCCTGCGTTTCCAGAAACTGCTGGAAGCGCAGGGCACGACCGTCACGGAATGGGTCGCCCTGCGCACCTTGTTCGACAAGCCCCAGACGACCCATGCCGAACTGATACAGGCGCTGGGCATCACCAAGGGCGCCACCTCGAAGCTCGTCAGCCGCCTCGAGGAAAAGGGCCTGGCCCAAAGGCGGCTTGCCGACGACCGCGCGCGCGAACAGGTGTTGTCGCTGACTCCCGACGGCATCGCGCTGGTGCCTCGGCTCGCGGGTCTGGCCGACCGGAACGAGGAGCATTTTTTCGGTCACCTGGGTTCCCGTGAACGCGCGGACCTGGCGAAGCTACTTCGGGAGTTGGTGGCGCACCACCAATTGAAAGAGCCTCCTTTGGACTAGGACGCTACTTCATCTGCCTCACCTTTTCTCTAAGGAGTTCACCATGGACAAGGCGACACAGGCCGTCATTTGCGAGGCGGCGAACGGCTCGAACCAGGGCCGGCTGCATTTCGGGGAAGTCGTCGGCCTGTTGATGCAAGCCGGCGTCGCATCGTACTTCGCGGACTACCGAACCGACAGCACGACGTATTACCTCGCGGACGACGACAGCATCAGGCTGACGGGCGAGCCCTCCGGCGTGGACATCGCCCAGCGCTTCGACATCGACGGCATCAAGGCCGCCATCCGCGGGGCGCAGCAAGGTACGGTGAAGTATCCGGAGTTCAAGCGGTTGTCCAGGCAGGCCGGTTGCATCGGATACATGGTGTGGATCGCCGGCCGCCATGTGACCTACTTCGGGCGCAACGGCGAAACGCATGTGGAGCACTTTCCGAATTGAAGACCGGGCAGGTACATGCATCCGCCAACCGTTTGTCCGCACTTGCGCAAGGCATCGACCTTGCGCGCCGCTGGTCGCGCGCACGCCCGGCCCGGACATGCGGGCCGGCCTGGTCTGCGACGGGTTGTTCCGGCGGCGCAGCCGGGAGACCGCCATGGTGGCCCATGCGACGACCCCTGTCGGCTTTGTCGTCTTGCGTTCACCGATCTGAGGAGTGATACATGCGATTGATCCGCAGCAAGGAGTTCACGTCCGCGCGCCCATGGGGCGCGCTGGACATCGCCAGCATGAACGGCACCACGGTGCGGCTGCACTGGACCGACAAGCCCTACGTCTGGCATGTCAACGACGGCGAGGAGGTGTTCGCCGTGATGGACGGTACCGTCGACATGCACTACCGCGAAGACGGCGCCGAACATGTGGCAACGCTGCGGGCGGGCGACATCTTCTTTGCCGGCACGGGTTGCGAACATGTTGCCCATCCGCGCGGCGAGGCACGCATTCTGGTGGTCGAGAAGGCCGGGTCGGTATGAGTCGGCGTCGATGACTCCCGCGGCCAAGCCATCGGCGGCGTGTCAGGCGGGCCTCGGCCCGACCCGGAGTTCCTTGTAGCCGGTGGCTGCGTCATAGGCCCGGCTCAGGTTCCAGCCCGGTGTTTCGAGCAGCAGCAGTTCGGCCGTCGTTCTCACCGTGTTGCCGAAACAGACATGGCCACCATGGACCCGTCCCGAACGGTCTGCGACGCTTGCGTGCAGGTGCGCCCCATCACGCGAGAGCGACCCCGACAGCGTCAGGATTTCATGCGGCCCCGGTATCGACGTCTCGGCGTCGTCGCCGGCGAAACGGATCACTGCGCCGGCAAGGCTCCCTATGCCGGCGACGATGAATCCCGAGCCGAAGTGGCCTTCGCGCACCAGCCGCTCGAGTTCCCTGCGCAGATCGACACCGGGGGGCAGGCGCAGCGGACGTGGGGTCATGGCGGGATCTTGCAGCGGTTGCCGTCGGTGGGGTTCGCTGGGGTGCGGGTTGTCCATGTCCGCGATGATGCCATCGCGTCCGTGACCTGTATGCGACGGCGCGTGATGCCAGGTCGAAGAACGGCCACGGGAACGTCGCTCCTCAGGCGGTCGGCACGGTGCCGCCGTCGATGACGTATTCCGTGCCCGTGATGGACGCCGCCCGGCTCGAGACCAGGAATCCGACCAGGTCTGCGACCTCCTTCGGTTTGGCGGGCCTGCCGATTGGAATGCCGCCCAGCGACTCCATGAGTGACTGCCGCGCGCCCGCGTGGTCCGTACCGGATTCGTGCGCGATCCTGTCGACCAGTTCGACCGCGGCTTCGGTTTCCACCCAGCCGGGCGACACACGAACGACGCGGACCCCCTTGGGACTGACCTCCTTGGACAGGCTCTTGCTGTAGGTCGAGAGTGCGGCCTTTGCCGCCGCATAAGCGGTCGTCGCATCGGCCAGCGGCAACTGGCGCTGGATGGACGTGATATGCACCACGACGCCGGAGCCCTGGGCCACCATGGCGGGCAACAACGCGCGGTCCAGGCGCACCGCCGGCAGCAGGTTCAGGTCCAGCGCCTGCTGCCATTCGTCGTCGTCCAGCACCGCGTAGCCGCCGGCCGGCGCCGAGGAACCGCCCGTGACGTGCACCAGGATGTCGACACCGCCCAGGACATCCTGCGCGGCCTGGGCAATCGCGGAACACCCCGCGGCCGTGGTGATGTCCGCCGCGACGAATGGGGTCTCGCCCCACTGCGCGGGTCGCGAGCGCGCCGTCGTCAGCACGGTGGCGCCGGCCTGGGTCAGATGCGCCACGACGGCGGCGCCGACGCCCTTGGTGCCGCCGGTGACGAGTGCCCGGCGGCCTTCGAGTTCGACCGGGCTGCGGATCTCCAGTGCCGCAATACGCGCGTCCCGCAGTACGAAGACGTGCATCAGGTCGGCAACGCCGCCGGGGAAATTGCCGGTCACCCTTGCGAGCAGCTTCAGCGTGTCTCCGGTACGGGTGACGCCCAGGGGCTGGAGACGGAACCGGTACTTCGCGGCAGCGGCGTCCTTCCAGGCCCGGATGGCGTCGATGCCACGGAAGGTTCCGCCTTCGTCGTGCACCACGGCGTCCGGGTGGAAGCAGGCGTCCAGCCGTGACGGGTCCGGGTGGGTGTGGGAGGCCAGGTAGTCCGTCACGGCGGCTGGCATGGCGATGGTCGTCATGATGGAGGTTCTCGATGTGGTTGCGATGCGCCGATTCTGGGCATATGCTCACTCGATGAGAAGTACCAACCAAAAAGTAAGTGCCTCCCGTGGGGGCAAGCGCAAGGTCTACACCGCGCTCAGCGCGGCCATCGACGTCGAGGCGTGTTTCAGCATGCTGGAGGGGCGGTGGAAGCTGGTCATCCTGTTTCACCTCTTCGGCGGCCAGGTGCTGCGTTTCTCCGACCTCGAACGATGCGTGACCGGCATATCGCAGAAGATGCTGGCCCAGCAGTTGCGGCAACTCGAGGCGGACGGCATCGTGCAGCGCACCGTGCACCAGCAGGTGCCGCCCAAGGTCGACTACCGCATGACGGAATGGGGGCAGGAGTTGTGTCCTGCGCTGGACGCGATACTGAAGTGGGCCGAGTTGCGGGAGACACACGCGGGCTGAGGATTGCACGGTGCGGGCTGGCCGGGAGCGGCCCTTCGACAGCGGTCCGCGAATGACCGTTGCAATGTCCCATACGGACGTGAAGCCTTTAGTGATTCGTCGGTATTGGCGCAACCACGTTGAACCGATACGGGTCCCGGCGCAAGGTCAAGCCGGGGCGCAGGAGCCAGTGCCTCCTCCTGGCCAGCCGGTCAGCACCTCATGCCCCTCGGGCGTCACAGCCACCATGTGTTCGAACTGGGCGGAGAGCGACCTGTCCTTTGTCACGACGGTCCACCCGTCGGGCAATTGCCGGGTTTCGTGTTTGCCGGCGTTGAGCATCGGTTCGATGGTGAAGATCATTCCAGGCTCCAGCGTGAGACCTTCGCCGCGACGTCCATGGTGCAGCACTTGCGGTTCATCGTGGTAGATCTGACCAATGCCGTGCCCGCAATAATCGCGCACGACGCTGAAACGTTCGCGCTGAGCCACCGACTGGATGGCATGGCCGATATCGCCCAGGCGTGCGCCGGGTCTTACCTGTTGGATGGCGGCCAGCAATGCCTCGTACGTCGTATCCACCAGGCGCCGAGCCAATACGCTGGGTGCCCCGACGAAGTAGGTGCGGCTGGTGTCGCCATACCAGCCATCCTTGATCACGGCGACATCGATGTTGATGATGTCGCCTTTTTTCAGGATCTTGTCGGACGAGGGAATGCCGTGACAAACCACCTGGTTGACGGAGGTGAGGATGGTCTTGGGATAGCCCTGATACCCGATGTTGGCAGGAATGGCTCCTTGGACCTTCACGATGTGGTCATGGCAGATGCGGTCCAGGGCTTCCGTGCTCACCCCCGGCACGACAAAGGGCTCGACCATGCCGAGAACCTCCGCGGCAAGCTGGCCGGCCCGCCGCGCCATCGCGATTTCCTCGGCGGACCGTATGGGAACGTCGTGAACCACTAGTGCTTCTCGGTCGAGCTTGACCTGCTCTTGCCAAGCTCGCCTGTCGCGGCCGTGGCGATGTCCAGTCCCCCCGACAGTTCAGCCTGGATCAACAGTTGGCAGATTTCCCGGTAGTCCAGTTCCGGGTGCATCTCGGTCAGCATGCCGACGCGCATCCAGTGCTCCGCCTGCGCATTGATCGACCTGCTGAGGGCGCTCCCCGCCACGCGCAGGTTCTCGTGCATCAGGTCCGAAATTTTGACTATGCCCATGGGTTGACTCCATACGAAACGTAGGCGAAGTATATACGTTGTGTATGGTTTTGCGTTGTTTGTGCCGGAGTTGCCGAAAAGACATTAAGGAGTGCGTTTGCCGTTTTCGGCCAGAAGTGGACGTTCGACCTGGTTCTTGGGCATTCGGCACTCGACCCTGACCTGACATCCAACTTCTAGATCGCGCAGTCTCGAAGCGGACCGTCAGGCCGCTGCGCTTCGCGGCGGTTCCGCTTCAGTTGTTGCCTCCCCAGCGCGTTCACACGCTTCGTCGGCGAGGGGCAACATGAATGCTTGACTGCTGCCTAGCGTGGACGTGCCGCCTCCGGCTTGATGGTCTTCTCCTCGCGCCGCTTCCACGTGCTGGATAGGTGGCTCCACCGGATCCCTCGCGTCCCCATCGAACGTGAGATACGGAGGCTGCATGCACTTCAACGCACGCAGCTTGATTGCTCGTCGACGCGGCGGCGAAGTGGCGAGCCGTACGGCGGCCTCAACCGCCTCCGCGAGGACTTTGGCGTAGGCACGCCTGCGTGCCTGCCTGTAACCCTCGACACGGGAGTACGGTATGTAGGAGCCGTTGCTCTTGAGTGCCATGTTGCTCGCAAAATCAAGCGCGACCCTCAAGAATTCCTCCTGATTACAGTGCGGATGGCGAAGGCTCGCTTCGACGATGTGACCCATGAGCTCCGCAAACGCCTTGAACTGAGTGGGGTGCCGCGCTTGCAGTTCGAGAAACTCGAACGCAACAGAAACCGCCGACACAAGCTCAGAGGAACTTGAGGCCAGGTAGTCCTTGAACCGCTGAAGCCCCTCGGTTAGAGCGTAGCCTCCTTGTAAGCACATGAACACCAAGTCGTACGAGCCAAGCGAGACGAAGCTGCGATTACGCAGAAACATCCGAACGACAGCGTAGGTGTATTGCTGGTGCGTCAGCGTCCCTCGTTCTCCGGCGTACCGGAGAACCTCCTGCGGCCACACTGACTTTAGCTTCGCCGATACAAGGCCGAACTGGGCAAGTCGCCCGTCAACGGTGAATAGGGTCGCGTTCTTCTCCGCAGTCAGTAGCAGTGCAGCGAGTTCCTCGTCTTCGAGAACGTTTAGCGCTCGCTCCAGGTCCGCTGGAACCTCTTCCGGGCCATAAGCAGGAACCATCACACAGTGCTGTCGGACCGCGTCAACCATGCTTTGAATGAACGCGGTCTGCCTCTTCCTATCCTGGTTCGTGTACTCGACAAACCGCATCGTGCCATTGTCATCGAACATCTGCCCGCCGGAGCGCTCGAACTTTGCCTCTTCGAGTCGAGCTCCGAGAGTCTCGACGGCCTTCGTAGAGATGTAGACGCGAGGTAGCGCCGCCAGGGCGGCAAGGCAGTCAAGTGACGCTAGCTCGGCAACGGTCGCAGCGTCAACAACATACTCGGCGTCGGGCCGTTGGAGCAATTCGACAGCAGCCTCCCGTTGCTCCTTGGCGCCAGCGCACACGAACAGGGGCGGTGCGTCAGACGGCCACCCAGAGACCATGTCGACTACGCTTCGCCCGAGCAGCTTGCCCAGAATTCCCAGCGTGATAGGGCTGTCCGCGTAGCTTTGAAGCGCTTGCCGTGAGTGCTCGGACTGCCGTTTCAGCATGGCATGCACGTGGCTGAAGTCAACGCCTTTGTCTGTCTTCGGGACAGGCACGGACATCACCGGCAAGTCCGAAGCAACCGGCGAGTTGACCCGTTCCTGTGCGATACGAAGCAGCCACCGGAAGGTGCTTGTCACCCCTTCGACAACGAAGCGTTGTTCGGTCCCGAATGGCCCGGGCAGAGAGACTTGCTGGCCCACGGCCACGCCCAGTAGGCTGCGGGCTACGTCACCGGACGGAGCGACAATGCCTTCGCGGGCCGGGAGGTCCGGCACACCCTCCGGGTCTAGCGAAAGTGTCACCGTCTCGCCCAATTCGTTCTTGAGCGTCACGGTTGCCCCAGGCTGAACTTCCGTCAGTTCCTCGTCCATGAACGGTAGCTCTTGAGGCCCGGCCACGATGGCGATGAAGTAGGCGGATGCTGCGTTTACATCGTCGAGGTTGCGACGAAACATGCCATACAGTCGGAGCATGCCTGTCTCTTTGCGGCCGAAGCGTAGCTCAAGGGACGCAACCTGAGCAAGAAGTCTTGGTGGCCCTGACAACTCGGCCGGAACCGACTCAAGCGCATGGTGGAATCGGGCCATCTTACGCATCTTGAGGTCGAGCGCGAGACGTAGCAGCCAGCCGCCGGCCTTCTGCGGCCGCCGCTCGCAATGCAACTCAGCAAGGGGAACCAGAAAATCCCAGTCCGATGCCTGTTGCCCTAGGTCAATCGCGAGACTCAATGCTCGCGCGTCGCTTGTCCACGTGTCTGGAAACGACAGGATCAGCTCCTTCGCCTTGCGCAGTGCGCCCGTGCGCACATAGCAGCGGAGCAGCCGGTTGTGGAGTTCGGAGTGTTTGCCGCGTGGGGCGAGTAGCTCGTACTGACGGGCGGCAAGCTCCAACTTGTCGGTGGCGAAGAGCAGGTCCGCGAGCAAGAGTCGCTCTGCCGGAGCAGTGTCCTTTGACACCAGGGTGCAGGCCTTCTCAATCGCCGCATCGGCTGCCACCTCATCACTACCCGCATGAAGTATCCGGGCGCCGCCACATATGACGGCGAGGCTGTCTGAGTTCGCTACATCCGCTGCCTTGACCTCCGTCAGCGCTTGCTGCTTGCCGGTGCCCGAGCGCCAAAGAGCGACCCACCGCATAGCGCGCAGCAGGTGCGGCACCTCTTCCTGCTGGTAGCCCTTCTGCGTCACCAACGACTGCACGGCCTCAACCAACTGAACGTCGCCCATACCAGAGGCATACTCCGCGACCAGAATCAACGCCTCTTCCTCGAGGTCGTCCAGCCACTCCCGACCAAGTTGGACTAACTCGTCTGAGCGGTCCAGTTGACGATAGGCTTCTAGTGCGACGCGTTTCAGCCGAGGGTTCAGCACGCCGGCGTGTCGGGCCTCTTCGACAAGGGCCAGAGTCTCACCAGGCGCACTCAGCACAAGGTAGCTGTAGCCAAGGTGCACCAGTGCTTCTTCGACTGAGCCCGGAGATTGCACCGCCCAAACGCGGTCTTTTCGCGGGGTGAGCGCCTCGACGGCCTGCCTGAGCGCGGCGATTGTTGCATCGCCCACTAAACCATGTGCGACCTTTACGGGGTCGCTGGCAGCTGCCTCGAGTGCCAGCGCCAGCGCCGTGCTCCTGACAAAGAACGCAGCGTTCGGCTTGGCCAATGCCTTGGCGCTCAGCTCGACGGCGCCAGCAAGGTCTCCGGCCTTCTTCCGCGCCCACGCAAGGAGCTGCAGCACTTCGCAGTCGTCGCGCATCGCAGCCGGTGCATCGGCGAGCGCCAGGGTGTGCCCCTTGACCATCCTGGCATTGGCGTGGGCAATCCAGACGTGGACTGACTCGGGATACCTTGCGAGTGCCTCATCCCCTGCGGCCAGTGCCTCGTCGACCTTGTCAGTGAAGAGTAGGCCTCTGACCTTCGATGCTGCGATTTTCTCGTCGTCGGGATACAGCTGGGAGGCGCGAAGGAAGTCAGAGGCGGCAGCAGCGCCGCTCTCTAGATGCCACGTGCAGACGCCCCGCTGCACGTACCAGCGCGCCTGCTGGTGAGCATCGAAGAGCGACATGTCGGCGCCGATGCGCTGCAAGTCTTCAATGGCATCCTTGAACCTTGCGGCTCGAAGCACGTCGTTGACGGCGTCAAGTTGCGAAGTAAGAAACTTGTTGACCGAGTCAGCGCGGCCGCTGGGCAGGCCCGTCAGAACTTCCAGCTTGGAATTGATGCTGAGCAGGTTCGCCTCAATCCCTGCGTTCTGTTCATCCAAGCGGTGAAAGACGGCGCCAGGTGCATTTGGAGCGTAGTCGTTCTGGAGCCTCGAACTGCCGCGAATGTGCCGGCAGAGGTCCTGCCAGAACTCAATCTTGACCGGATACTGCCCCTTAGCCACCCTGGCATCAGACAGGTCCTGCACTTCCCGCAGGAGCACCGCATCACTCGTGGCAGTGGTGGCGACGATGAGGCGGACGATTGGGGTGTTCGCCTTGTCGGCTTCTGAGACCTCGTGCTCTACGTGCTTGAGCTTCAGAGCACCGTCTGCGTACCTCTTGCACTGAACGCCGAGCCGGCCGTCTGGCGCGTCAATGAAGACATCGATGCCGCCCTGCTTCTGGCCCCGACGCCCGTTCGTCTGCGGCAATGGGTCATTGAAGACGGTCCCGTAGATTCGGGCGCACATGTCTTCGAAGGCCCCATCGTCGGTGGGCTTCGAAATCTCGAACTGCACGTTGTGCATCTTCCTCCCAGCGGGCGTGTCAACGGGTCCAGCCGGGCCCGGTGAGCGAACAGATACTGGGAATCATACTTAGGCAAGCGCCCTCAACCCCACGGCAGTCCGAGTCTGCCACCCGGGAAACTCTTGGAATGAGGGACGGTTTGGCAGACCTCCTTGATGCGGTCTGTCGCCGGCGTCCGCTCCTGGCCGTATGCGGTCTTGCAACCGTCGTTCATATTTGTCCGCTTCAGGCACATCGCAGACCACCGCCCGCCACCCACGAAGACCCCTTCCCGCTGCGCCCAGCACCCTCCCGCGCATGCCACACCCCGCCCCGCCCCACATCCGTTGTGCCCCATCCATCCCCCCGTTTACCATCCCCCCATGGACGCATCCCATCTCGCGCTGATCGGCCCGCTCGTCGGTGGCCTGGGCCTGTTCCTGCTCGGCATGGGCATGATGACCGACGGGCTCAAGCTGGCGGCCGGTCCGGCCTTGCAGAGCATTCTGGCGGCGGCCACGCATACGCGCTGGCATGCGCTGGGTTCGGGCATTCTCGTCACCGCGCTGGTGCAGGCTTCCGGCGCCGTGACGGTGGCGACGATCGGTTTCATCAATGCCGGCCTGCTCAGCCTGGCGCCGGCGTTGTGGGTGTTGTTCGGCGCCAATGTGGGCTCGACGATGACCGGCTGGCTGGTGGCGGCGGTGGGGCTGAAGTTCAAGATCGAGGCCCTGGCGTTGCCGCTGGTGGGCCTGGGCGCGGTGCTGCGTCTCACCGGCTCGGGGCGCCGCCATGGTGCCATCGGTACCGCGGTCGCCGGGTTCGGCCTGTTGTTCATGGGCATCGGCCTGCTGCAGCAGAATTTCGCCGGGCTGGCTGGGCAGCTGAGCCTGCCCGAGGGCGGTGGCGCACTGGTGGTGCTCGCGCAGCTGCTGATCGGCGTGTTGATGACGGTGCTGATGCAGTCGTCCAGCGCATCGATCGCGATCGCGCTGACGGCGGCGCAGGGCGGGCTGATCGGCGCCCAAGGCGCGGCGGCGGTCGTGATCGGCGCCAACATCGGCACCACGTTCACCGCGCTGGTGGCGGCGATCGGCGCCACGCCCAATGCGCGCCGCGCGGCGGCCGCGCACGTGATCTTCAACCTGATCACGGCCTGCGTGGCGCTTGCGCTGCTGCCCTGGCTGATCGCCGCGCTGACACGCGCGCAGCAGGCGATCGGCATGGCCGACGATCCGGCCATGCTGCTGGCGCTGTTCCACACCACCTTTAATCTGCTGGGCGTGTTGCTGATGTGGCCGCTGGCCGCGGGCATGACGCGCTGGTTGCAGCGGCGTTTCCGTGCCCGCGAGGAAGACCAGGCGCAGCTGCAGTTCCTCGACGACAACGTGCTGGCCGTGCCGGCGCTGGCGCTGGACGCGCTCGAACGCGAGATCGGGCGCATCGGGCATCTGGCCGCCCGCATGGCGCGTGCCGCGCTGCTGGGCGTCGAAACCGGCCAGGTCGTCGCCGACCAGCGGATCGCGACCGCGCTCGACGCCGCGGTCGAGCGTTTCGTCGAACGCATGCACCGCGCCGAGATGACGCAGCTCACCAGCCGCCGGCTGGCCTGGACCTTGCGGGTGATGCGGTATTACGAGACGACGTCGGAACAGGCGCTGGCCGCCAGCGCCCTGGCCCCGTGGATGGCTGCGACCGGAACCGAACTGGCGCAGGCCCAGGCCGGATTCGCACGGCACGCGGACGACCTGTTCGCGTTGTGCGATCCGCAGCAAGGCGCGCCCAGTCCGGGCATGGTCTCGATCGCGGCGGACCGGATGGAGCGCTCCTACCAGACGCTCAAGGCCGCGTTGCTGTTCGCCGGCGCCGATGGCCAGATGCCGATTGCCGCGATGGAGCAGGCCTTGCGCCGCAGCAGCGCCTTGCGCCGCGCGGCGCAGCAGATGGCCAAGGCGAGCGGGCCGTTCGACGCGCCGGCAGCCGCAGAAGGCAAGTCGGAAGGCTCCGACGCGCCGGAACAGTCGGAGTCGACGTCGGGATAATCGGCCGGTTGCTGCCCGCTTCCTGCCGTTCCATGCTCCATTACCAGACCGTTCCCGTCACCCCGTTCCAGCAGAACTGCTCCATCGTCTGGGAAGACGAAGACATGCAGGCCGCCGTCATCGACCCGGGCGGCGATCTCGACCGGCTGGTCGATGCCGCAACAAAGCTGCAGGTGCGGCTGGTCGCGATCTGGTTGACCCATGCGCATATCGACCATGCCGGCGGCACGGCCGAGCTCGCGCGCCGGTTCGAGCTGCCCGTCATCGGGCCGCACCGGGCCGACAAGTTCTGGATCGACGCGCTGGCCGAGCAGGGGCGGATGTTCGGCTTCCCGCATGCCGAGGTGTTCACGCCCACGCGCTGGCTCGAGGACGGCGACACGGTGACGCTGGGCCGGCACACGCTGCAGGTACGCCACTGCCCCGGACACACGCCGGGCCACGTCGTGTTCCATGCGCCCGAGCTGCAACGCGCGTTTGTCGGCGACGTGTTGTTCGCCGGCAGCATCGGCCGCACCGATTTCCCGCAAGGCAACCACGCCCAGCTGATCGCCAGCATCACCGAACGCCTGTGGCCGATGGGCGACGACACCGTGTTCATTCCCGGCCACGGCCCGGAAAGCAGCTTCGGGCGCGAACGGCGCAGCAACCCTTATGTGAAGGGCACCTGACGCACCCGCGGGGCGACCGCCGATGCCTGCCCGTGCCCGCTGCGTCGCGCCGCTCTCAGCCCACGGACGCGGCCAGCTGGCGCAGCAGCGCGCCGCCATCG
>JBFIDI010000015.1:0-26500 GCA_041581405.1 Burkholderiaceae bacterium | reverse complement strand
GAAAACCTGGCGGGTTCCGACCACCGCTGCGGCAAGCGGCTTCAGGCCCAGCCCGCGCTGGCGTTGGATGTTTTCGACCACGACGATGGCGTCGTCGACCAGGATGCCGATCGAGACGATCAGCGCGAACAGCGACACCCGGTTCAGTGTGAAACCCCAGGCCCAGGACGCGAACAGCGTGGCCGTCAGCGTCAGGATCACGGCCACGCCGACGATGACCGCCTCGCACCGGCCCAGCGCCAGGCCCACCAGCAGGATCACCGAACCGGTGGCGAAGGCCAGCTTCTGGATCAGCTTGTTGGCCTTCTCGGCCGCCGTCTCGCCATAGTCGCGGGTGATCGTGGTCTGTACCCCGGCCGGAATCACCGTGTTGCGCATCTCGTCCAGCCGCACACGCGCCGCACGCGCGACGTCGACGGCGTTCTGGCCCGGCTTCTTGGTCACGGTCAGCGTCAGCGCGGGGTAGGACTGGCCCGCCATCGGCGTGGTCGTCGCGGCCGCCGCATCGGGCGTTCCGGCGGCCGTGCCGGGCGTGAACCAGACATACTGGCTTGGCGTACGGGCGCCGTATTCGATACGCGCAATCTCGCGCAGGTAGACCGGGCGAGCATTGCTGACACCGACCACCAGGTCGGCGACCTCGTCGATGGAGGCGATCAGGTTGCCGGTCTCCACCGTCAGCATGCGCGTGGCGCCGCTGCCCTGCTCGATCACGGAGCCGGCCGGCAGGCCCATGTTGGCCGCCGCCAGTGTCTGCTGCAGCGTCAGCAGGTCGACGCCGCGTTCGCGCATGCGGCCCGGGTCGAGCCAGACGTTGACGGCGCGGCCCGGCCCGCCGATGGTCTGCACCTCGCGCGCCCCCGGCACGCGTTTGAGTTCGGCCTCCAGCGTGTGCGCGACCCGTTCGAGTTCGACCGCCGGCGTCGCGTCATGACTCCACAAGGTCACGCCCAGCACCGGCACGTCGTCGATGCCCTTGGGCCGCACCACCGGCGGCAAGGCGCCCAGGTTGCTCGGCAGCCAGTCCTGGTTCGCGTTGAGCACGTCGTACAGCCGCACCAGCGCCTCGGTGCGCGGCACGCCGACCTTGAACTGCACCGTCAGCACCGCCACGCCGGGACGCGACACCGAATAGGTGTGCTCGATGTCGGCGATCTGGCCCAGCACCTGCTCGGCCGGGCGCGCCACCATGTTCTGCACGTCGGCACTGCTGGCGCCGGGGAAGGCGATCAGCACGTTGGCCATGGTCACGTTGATCTGCGGCTCCTCCTCGCGCGGCGTCACCAGCACCGCGAACAGGCCCAGCAACAAGGCCACCAGGGCCAGCAGCGGCGTGATCGCGTTGTTCTGGAACGCCGCGGCGAGGCGCCCGGCCACACCCAGCGCCGGCGGCGCGGCTGGCGGGGTCTGGGTCTTGTCTGTGGATTCCATGGCCGGCATCACTCCGCGATCGCGCCCGGCAGGCCGGCGCGCACCGGGTCCCGTGCGATACGTTCACCGCTGCGCAGTCCGGCCAGCACCTCGACGTGTTGCGCCTGCGCCGGCCCGACGCGCACCGCGCGCAGGATGAATCCCTTGTCGGTGGCGACATAGACCGCGGTCAGTTCGCCGCGGCGCAGGATCGCCTCGCGCGGCACCGTGAGTCGCGCACCGGCATCGGCCGGCGCCGCCGCGCCGCCGCTGGCACGCACGCGCACCATCTGGCCCGGCCGCAGCCCGGTGGCGCTGGCCGGCAGGGGCAGCCGCCATTCCACGGTCTGCGACACCGGATCGGCCGTGGGCTGCATCTCGCGCGCCGTCGGCGCCACGTTGCGGCCGTCGGGCAACACGACGACGACGTCGGTGCTCGCCGCCGTCTGCGCCACGCGCGAGGCCGGCACGTAGGCCACGGCCCGCAGCAGGCCCGGCTGGTACAGCGTCAGCAGCGCGCGGCCCGGCAAGGCCAGGTCACCGGCCTCGACGTGGGTGGCGAGCACGACGGCATCGAAGGGCGCGACGATGTCGGCGAAACCCTGGTTCACCGCGGCCTGGGTGCGGGCGGCCTGGGCCTGTTCGACGGCGGCCTCGGCCGACTTGACCTGGTTCTCGATGCTGTCGAGCGCCGCCGCACTCAGGAAACCGCTCCTGCGCAATTCGCGGTTGCGCTCGAGCACCTGCTGCGCGTCGCGCAACGCGGCTTGCGCCTGCGCCACGGCGGCATCGCTGCGGGCGGTGTTGGCGCGCATCTCGCGGTCGTCCAGCCGCACCAGCGCCTGGCCGCGGCGCACCGTGTCGCCGGCCTGCGCGCGCAAGGCCAGCACGTTGCCGCCCACCTGGGCGGTGACGGTGGCCTGGCGCTGCGGCTCGAGCACGCCGTCGATATCGAGCACGGAGCCGGCGTCGGACTGGCCGACCGCCACCGTGGCCACCCGGATACCTGCCGGATCGGGCATGGCGGCACCGGCCTGCATGGCCAGCAATGCCAGAACAACGAATACGTGACGGATGACAGACATGGCTTGATCTCCTATACCCCCAGGAGTATATACCCCAAAGGGTATGTTGTCGATTGTGCGGCGATCCGATGCACGGACGTTGACGCGGATCAAACTCCGCTCGCATGCGCCGCGCGCCCGTAAACTCGGCCGATCACCGAACAGGAGTCACGATGTCGTATCTGTTGTTGATCGTCGAACCCCGGGGCCAGCGCGCCGAACGCGGCGTCGAAGCCGGCAAGCAGGTGTATGCGGAGATGGGCGCGTTCGCCGCCGACCTGCAGGCGCGCGGCGTGTTGCTCGGCGTCGAATCCCTGGCCTCGGACGCCAAGGGCACGCGGGTGCAGGTGCGCGACGGACAGGTCCGGGCGCTGGACGGGCCCTTCACCGAGACCAAGGAAATGGTCGGCGGCTTCTTCCTGCTGAACTGCGACGACCGCGAGCAGGCGCTGGCGATCGCGCAGCAGTGCCCGGCCGCACGATGGGCCACCGTCGAAGTGCGCGAAGTCGCGCCGTGTTACGAATAGGCTGCGGCCCCGGGGCGCGGCAACCCGTCGGGCATATCGGGGCTGAACGGAAACATCCCGCGCGCGCGGTGTCGATCCGCGGCGCGGTGGTTCGTCGTAGGGTGCAGACGCCCGCATCCGGCGGGCATCGTGTCCCGATCACCCGAAGGAGAACTGCATGGCCTATTACGTCGATGGATTTGTCGCCCCGGTGCCGGTTGCCAAACTGGCGGACTACAAGAAGATGGCGCGCCATGTCGGCAAGTTGTTCCGAGAGCACGGGGCCTTGAGCGTCACCGAATGCCTGGCCGACGACGTCAAGCCCGGCAAGTCGACCTCGTTCCCGCAAAGCGTCAAGCTCAAGGACGGCGAAACCGTGGTGTTTTCGTGGATGACCTACCGCTCGCGCAAGCACCGCGACAGTGTCGTCGCCAAGGTCATGAAAGACCCGCGCATGGCGATGGACCCGAAGACCTTTCCGTTCGACGGCAAACGCATGATCTTCGGCGGCTTCAAGACCATCGTGGAACTGTAGCCGGCCGCCGGCCCGCGCGCGCATGCCCTCGACCCACCTGAATGCCCGCATCGCCGCCATCTGGCGCATCGAATCCGGCGCGGTGATCGCCAAGCTCGCGCGCATGCTGCGCGACGTCGGCCAGGCCGAGGAGATCGCGCAGGACGCACTGGTCACGGCCCTCGAACGCTGGCCTGCCGATGGCATGCCCGACAACCCCGGCGCCTGGCTCATGACCACGGCCAAGAACCGCGCGCTCGACCGCCTGCGCCAGGAGGCGATGCAGGCGCGCAAGCACGAGACCATCGGCCAGGACCTGGCGGCGCTGCGGGCGGACGTGACACCGGATTTCGTCGACGACCTCGATGCCGCACGGGCGGACGACATCGGCGACGACCTGCTGCGCCTGATCTTCACCGCCTGCCATCCGGTGTTGTCGACCGAGGCACGGGTTGCGCTCACGCTGCGCCTGCTCGGCGGCCTCACCACCGCCGAGATCGCACGCGCCTTCCTGGCACCGGAGCCGACGATTGCGCAACGCATCGTGCGGGCCAAGCGCAGCCTCACGGCCGCCCGGGTGCCGTTCGAGGTGCCCGACGCCGCGCAGCGCAGCACGCGGCTGGCCTCGGTGCTCGAGGTCATCTACCTGGTGTTCAACGAGGGGTATGCCGCAACCGCGGGCGACGACTGGATGCGCCCGGCCCTGTGCGACGAGGCGATGCGCCTGGGCCGGGTGCTGGCCCGGCTGATGCCGGAGGAGTCCGAGGTGCACGGCCTGCTCGCGCTGATGGAGATCCAGGCCTCGCGCAGCGCCGCGCGGGTGGATCCGCAGGGGCGCCCGGTGCGGCTGGCCGAGCAGGACCGCGCGCGCTGGGACCAGCTGCTGATCCAGCGCGGCCTGGCTGCGCTCGCGCGCAGCGAGCAGTTGGGCGGCGCGCGAGGCCCCTACGCCTTGCAGGCGGCACTGGCGGCCTGCCATGCCCGCGCGCGCAGCGCCGACGCGACCGACTGGCCGCAGATCGTCGCCTTGTACGATGCGCTGGCCCAGGTCGCGCCGTCACCGGTGGTGGAACTCAATCGCGCGGTGGCGGTCGGCATGGTGTTCGGGGCACAGGCGGCGCTGGAGATCGTCGATGCGCTGGCGGCCGACAAGACACTGGGGCAATACCACTGGTTGCCCAGCGTGCGCGGCGACCTGCTGGAGAAACTGGATCGGCGCGAAGAAGCCCGTGCGGAGTTCACGCGCGCCGCGGCGCTGACCCGCAACACGCAGGAGCAGGACTTCCTGCTGCGCCGCGCGCAACAGGCCATCGGCCCGGACCGGATCAGTTGATGGTGCGACCGGCGATACGCTTGCGCAGTTCGCGCAGCTTGACCTTGAGCGCCGCCGTGTTGCGCAGGCCCATGCGCAACATGATCTTCTGGCCGGCCGGCCGCGCTTCCAGGGTCGGATCGGCGTATTCGTAACGGATCCACGGGCGTTTCTCGGCAATCGGCCCCTTCACCCGCATCAGCGTGACCTGGATCGGCGCCGACGGCTCCGGCGTCTGCAGCAACTGGTCGATCACCTCGACCAGGCGGTTGTTGAAATACTTGCCGGGGTATCCCAGGTCCTCGTATGCCTTCTGCAGCATGGGATACATGCGCACGTACAAGGCCACGGCCGCATCGCTGTCGATGGCGGTGACGAAACGCACGAAGGCGTTGTAGCGTTCACCGTTGCCGCCGGCGATGTATTCGACGCCGTCTTTCTCGACCACCAGGAAACGCGCCGGTGCCGGCGCGACCGGCCACAGGCGCGAGGCCGCGTGGCCACGGGCCAGGTTGTCGACCGTGGCCACGATGCGGCGCGCAAAGTCGCTCAGGTCCAGGAACGACAGGACCTGCTCGCGGCCGAGCAGTTCGGTGACCGCGTCGCGCACCGCGTTGTCGTCTTCGGCCACGATCGGCGGCAGCGCCGCGGACGCACCCGGGGCCGGCGCGATGGCTTCGATCGGATAGTTGGCCGGCTCCGACGCGGCGGCCTCGGGCGCCGGCGCCAGGGAGTCGGGCGCCGCCACGGGCGGCGCGACGGCGGGCGCCTCGGCGATGGGCGAGAGCGCCGGTGGCTGCTGCTTCTGCCACCAGAGGTAGCCGATGCCGGCCAGGCCGGCTATCAGCACGGCCGCGATCAACCAACGGGAGAGATGTTGCATGGCGTCAATGCGCGGCCGCTGTTCCGGTGCCGGAACAACACTGCATCGGGTGCATCCCCGCGAATGCAGGCGATGGCTGGCATGGCAGCGCGTTCAATTGGGTTGCAAACAAGTTTACGCCAGCCCGCGGCAGCCGGACAACCCGCGCCATCAGGCCTCCCGCACGTCGGCGATCACCGGTTCGCCGAAGTCGGGCCGCGCCAGGTAGGCCAGCACCTGCCGCGCGGCCTGCTCCGGCGACGTCAGCGCGGCGTTGTCCTTCAGACGCTGGAAACTGTCGCGGTCCGGAAACTGTTGCGGGTCGCCGCCGCGCAGTTCGGTCTGCATGCCGGTGTCGATCACGCCCGGTGCCAGCGATACGATGCGTGCGCCGTCGGGCTTGCGTGCCTCGTCCAGCGCCACGCAACGGCTGACATGGTCCATGCCGGCCTTGGCGGCGCAATACAGCGCCGTGCCCGCCATCGCGCGCCGGCCCAGGCCGGACGAGATGTTCAGGATGCGGCGCGGCAGGCTCCAGCCCGCGGTGGCGGCCAGGAAGGCGGCGGTCAGTTGCACCGGCGCCTCCAGGTCGATGCGCAGCGCGGCGGCGATGTCCTGCGCCGCGGCCGTGTCCAGCGGCCCGAGGTGGCCGATGACCCCGGCGTTGTTGATCAGCCGGGCACTGCCCAGCGTGGCGGGATCGTGCGCCTGCAACCAGCCGCGCAACTGCCCGGCCACCGGCGCGGCATCGGCCAGGTCGGCCGTCCATTGCGTCAGTTGCGTGCCCTGGTCATCGGCCCAGGATTGCAGTGCCTCGGACCGGTTGCGGGATATGCACAGCAGTACGGCACCTCGTACGCACAGCTGGCGTGCCATCGCCAGGCCCATGCCCCGCGAGGCGCCGGTCAGGATCGTCAGGTCATGTCGTGCCATCGGGAAAACCTCCTTGTCGGGCCATTGTGCACGCGCTGCGGCCCGAGGCGGGCAAAATCGGATTCCACCCCGAACTCGCCAGACACCATGACCGATACCCGCTTCACCGACGCCGCCACCACCTGGAACACCCGCTTCGAGAGCGCCGACTACCTGTTCGGCACCAAGCCCAACGTCTACCTGCAGTCGCATACCGCCCACTACCCGAAAACCGGCACCGCCTTGTGCGTGGCCGATGGCGAAGGGCGCAACAGCGTGTGGCTGGCGCGCGAGGGGCTGCAGGTCGATGCCTTCGACATCTCCGAGGTCGGCGTGGCCAAGGCGCGCAAGCTGGCGCACGAGGCCGGCGTGCAGGTCAACTACGCGGTCGCCGACTGCGACCAGTGGCCGTGGCCCCGGAACCATTACGACATGGTGGCGGCGATCTTCATCCAGTTCGCCGATCCCGCGATGCGTACGCGCCTGTTCGCCAACATCGTGCGCGCGCTCAAGCCCGGCGGCCTGCTGATCCTGCAGGGGTATACACCCAAGCAGCTCGAATACAAGACCGGCGGCCCGCCGATCCTGGCCCACCTGTACACCGAAGACATGTTGCGCGAAGCCTTTGCCGAGCTCGAACTGATCGAACTGCGCATGTACGAGGACGACCTGGCCGAGGGCCATCACCACCTGGGCCGCTCGGCGCTGGTCGGACTGGTGGCACGCAAGCCCTGAGCCCGCGCGAGCGCCTGCTTGCGCGGCCCGCCCCGCCGCCCCGCCCGACGGGGTGGGTGCCACGCCGGGCCGGTCCTCCTAGAATGCACGCTCCGTTTCCGCCCCCTGTCCCTGTTCGCGTGTCCGTTTCCCCATCCCCGACGATCGACGCCGATACGCCGCACTGGCGTGCCGACCTGCCGCGCTGGCGCCACCTGGTGCCGGTGCCGTGGCTGGCGCGCCTGCTCGGCGGCCAGCCGGTGCTGGCCGCGCCCGCAGCAGGCCATTGGCGGCTGTTCGAGGTGAACGACGGCCCCTGGGAGCCGGAACACCCCGGCCACATCCCCGGATCGCACTGGCTCGACACCAACCTGCTGGAGCAGCCACCGCTGTGGAACAAAGTCCCGGACGCGTTGTTGCTGCGGCGCCTGCCGGCGCTGGGCATACGCCACGACACCACCGTCATCCTGGCCGGACGCCACCAGAGCGCCGCCGCGCGTGCGGCGCAGTTGCTGATGGTTGCCGGCGTGTCGGACGTGCGCCTGCTCGATGGGGGCACCGCGGCCTGGCGTGCCGCCGGCCTGCCGGCGGCCCATGGCGCGCCGCCGGCGCCGGTGCCGGTGGCCGAGTTCGGCCTGCATCTGCCGGCATGCCCGCACTGGCTGGTCGATACGTCCCAGGTCCGCGCCATGCTGGACGACCGCCGCCGGGGCACGCTGGTCAGCATCCGCAGCCGCGACGAATACCTGGGCATCACCTCGGGCTACGCCAGCATCGCGACCCGCGGCGACATTGCCGGTGCCGTCTGGGGCCGGGCCGGCGACAGCCGCGACATGAACAGCATGTGCGACTACCAGGACACGCAAGGGCGCATGAAACCCGCGGCCGACATCCTGGACTTCTGGCGCGCCAGCGGCATCACGCCGCAGCGGCACACCGCCTTCTACTGCGGCACCGGCTGGCGGGCCTCGCTGGCTTTCTTCTACGCCTGGCTGATGGGCTGGGACGACATCAGTGTCTACGACGGCGGCTGGCTGGAGTGGAGCAGCGACCCGGCCAACCCGACCGTCGTGCGCCGGCACCACACCGGGGCAAACCTGCCCGCGGCTGCGGCGACCGACCGGGACCCGCTGCATGCCTGACGGCCCTCGGTCCGGCTGGCGCGGAGATGTCGCCGGTGGACTGAGCGCCGCGCTGCTGGCCTTGCCGGTCGAACTGGTCTACGGCCTGTTCGCCGTCGCGCCGCTGGGTGCGGCCTGGGCCGAACACGGTCTGCGGGCGGCGTTGTGGGCCTGTGTGCTGGCGGGCGCCCTGGGCCTGGTGCTGCGCAGCGCCGGCGGCATGCTCAACGGCTCGGCATCGGCCACCGCCTTGCTGCTGGGCACGCTGGCCACGGCCTTGATGCGCCATCCGGCGATCCAGGCCAGCGCCGACCCCGCGATGACCAGTTTCGGGCTGCTGCTGTCGTGCACCCTGCTGGCCGGCGTGTTCCAGTGGATCTTCGGCGTGGTCGGCATCGGCCGCGCACTCAAGTACGTGCCGTACCCGGTCATCGCCGGACTGATGTGCGGCGTCGCGATCCTGCTGGTGATGTCGGCGCTGCGCCCGGCGCTGGGCCTGCACGGCAACGCGCCCTGGCGGGACGCCTGGCATGCATGGTTGCCCGCCAGCACGCTGGTGTTCGGGTTCACGCTGGCCCTGTGCCTGTGGACGCGGCGCCGTTTTCCGCGCCTGCCCGGCCCGGCACTGGCCCTGGTGGCCGGCACGCTGGTGCACCACGGACTGGCCTGGTGGGCCGCCGACGCCGCATTGGGCGCGACATCGAGCCCGGTGACGAGCCTGCTGCCGCAGCAGGGTTCGTGGAACACGCCGCTGATGCCCGGCAGCATCGAATGGTTGCGCTGGCTGCCGACGCTGGCGCCGTATGCGCTGGTCATCGCGGCCATCGCCTCGCTCGATTCGCTGCTGTGCCTGCCCACGATCGAGGAGACGACCAACCGCCGCTTCGACGGCGACCGGCAACTGCGCAACCAGGGCGTCGTCAACCTGGTCGCGGGCCTGCTCGGGGGCACGGTCACCTCGGGTTCGCTCACACGTGTCAGGCTCAACCTGGCCGCCGGCGGACATGGCGTCGGATCCGGCCTGGCCTATGCGGCCACGCTGGCCGTCGCCGTGTTGTTCCTCGGCGACTGGCTGGCCCTGGTGCCGATGGCGGCGACCTCGGCCATCCTGGTGTTCCTGGCCCTGGGCCTGGTCGACGACGGCACGCGCCGGCTGGCGCGGCAGGTGCTGCGGCGCCGGCGCGATCTCGCGCACGAGCAATACCGGCTGGTGCTGGCGAACTTCAGCGTCATCATCCTGGTGGCCGCGGTCGCGGCGCTGGGCAACATGATGCAGGCGGTGGGGGTCGGCGTGCTGGCCGCGATGTTCCTGTTCGTGCGCGCCGGCATGCGGCCGGTCGTGCGGCGCATGGTCACCGCCCGCCACCGGCGTTCGCTGACCGTGCGCACCCCCGGCGACATGGAGATCCTCGAACGCGAGGGTTGGCGCATCGTCGTGCTCGAGGTCGAGGGCGCATTGTTCTTCGGCACCTCGGACCACCTGGCGCGCGACATCGACACCATGGCCGCCGAGGCGCAGGCCCTGATCCTGGACTTCCGGCGTGTCACCGACGTCGACCCCACCGGGGCGCGCAGCCTGCTGCTGGTGGCCAAGCGGCTGCAGCAGCGCGAACGCAGCCTGGCCATCGCCGGCGCCAGCGCGCGCATCAGCCGCATCCTGACGGCCATGGGACTGGAGTCGGTGGTGCCGCCGACCCACTGGTACCGCAGCCTCGACGCCGCGCTGGAGTGCCACGAGGACGCCTTGCTGCGCTCGGCCGGCACGCGCGCGGAACACCGCGCCCGGTCCTTGCCCGACACCACGCTGGCCCAGGGCATGAACGCGCAGGAATGCAGCCTGCTGCTGACCTATCTGCGGCACCGGGTGTTCTCGGCCGGCGAGCGAGTGTTCCACCACGGCGAGCCGGGCAGCAGCCTGTTCGTGACGACCGACTGCGTCGTCGACATCCTCGTGCCGCGGCACGACGACGAGCCGATGCGCGTGGCCAGCCTGGCTCCCGGCGTCATCTTCGGCGAGATGGCCCTGCTGGACAACCATCCGCGCTCGGCCGACGCGATGGTGAAGAACACCGGTTCGGTCTGGGAACTGACGCGCGAGCGGCTGACCGCGATCGAGCAGGCCCATCCGCAGATCGCGCGGCGCATCCAGGTCAACCTGAGCCTGGGCCTGGCGGCGCGGCTGCGCCAGAGCACGCTGGAGCTGCGGCAGGCCACCGAGGACTGACGGCGCCGGATCAGTCCTTCAGGCCCAGCCGCAGCGCCAGCTTGTGCAGGTTGCTCGGATCGACACCGAGCTGGCGACCGGCCTGCGCCCAGTTGCCGTCGTGCGCGTCCAGCGCCGCGCGGATCTGCGTGCGGCGGCACGCGTCGAGCGCGTCGCGCAGGCGCAGCGGCGGCGACGCGGGCGGCCCGGCTGCATCTTTGCTGCAGACCACCGCCGTTGCATCCGCGGGCGCGGCGGCTTCCGACAAACCCATGCCGTCGAGGTCGAGCAGGTTCGCCTCCAGCGTGACGATGGTGGCCCGGTTCGCGCCGCGGCTCACGGCCTTGATCGCCGCGCGGCTGACCACATGCTCGAGTTCGCGGATATTGCCCGGCCAGGCATACGCACGCAAGGCCTGCTCGGCCGGGGGTGACAGGCGCAGGCTGCGCAGCCCCAGCCGGGCGCGGTTGCGCTCGAGAAAACGTCCCGCCAGCAGCAGCACGTCGTCGCCGCGTTCGCGCAGCGGCGGGATCGGAACCGGATAGACCGACAGGCGGTGGTACAGGTCGGCGCGAAACGCGCCGGCACTGACCCGCTCGCGCAGGTTGCGGTTGGTGGCGGCCACGACCCGCACATCGACGCGCCGCACCCGGTCGTCGCCGAGCCGCTGGATCTCGCCGTTCTGCAGGGTCCGCAGCAGCTTGGCCTGGACCGCCAACGGCAGTTCGCCGACCTCGTCGAGAAACAACGTGCCGCCGTTGGCCGCGTCGAAGCGGCCCGGGCGCTCGCTCAGCGCGCCGGAGAACGCGCCCCGGGCATGCCCGAACAACTCGCTCTCGGCCAGCGATTCGGGCAGCGCCGCGCAGTTGACATGCACCAGCGGGCGATCGTGCCGGCGCGACAGGCGGTGCACCCGGTGCGCGAACAACTCCTTGCCCACGCCGGTCTCGCCCAGCAGCAACACCGGCAACTCCGAGTCGGCGACCACGTCGATCTCGTGCAGCAGACGCGTGATCGCCTCGCTGTGGCCCAGGATCTCGCCCTCTTCGTGTTCGGCACCGCGCACCGGCGCGTCGCCGCGCGACAGGCGCAGGGCCCGGATCTCCGCCTCCATGCGGGTGATGCGCACCGCCGCCTCGACGACCAGCGCATGACGGCCCAGGGCCTCGCGCGCCGACGCATCGAAGGTGCCGACCTGCAAGGCGTCGAGCGTCAGCACACCCCAGGTCTGGCCTTCGACCTGCAGGCTGACCCCCATGCAGTCGTGTACCGGCAGGGGTTCGCCGGCATGCGTGTCGATCAGCCCGTCGTAGGGGTCGGGCAGGTCGCTTTCCTGATGAAAACTCGTCACGCCGCGGCGCGCCAGGATGGCGGCAAGCCGGGGATGTTCGGCAACGACGAAGCGCCGGCCCAGCGCATCCTGCACCAGGCCGTCGACGGCCAGCGGACGCAGCTGGCCCTGCTCGAGCTGCAACAGGGCGACCGCGCCGCAACGGAAATGGGCCCGCAGGCTGGCGACCAGACGCTGCAGCCGCACGGCCTGCGGCAGTTCGGCAACCAGATCGGCGAGCAGCAGCAGTTCCACGGGTGAATTCTACCCATACACGGTATCAATCACCACTCCGGACGACGGTAAAAAACACCTTTACCGCGGCAAGTCATTGATTTCAAACAGATCGTATCCGGCACGGATATCGCAATACAACGGCATCCCATCACACAAGGAGCCAACGAACATGAACACCCTGGATCAGACCCTGGGCCAGCTCGCCCGCGACATCCCGGGCGCGACCGCCGTCTTTCACGCCCACCAGCTGGACTTCTGCTGCGGCGGCCAGCGCAGCCTGCGCGAGGCGGCCGAGCGCAAGGGCCTGGACGCCGCGGCCATCGCCACGCGCCTGCAGACGCTGCAGACGGATCCGGCCGTTGCCGACGCCGCCGACTGGAGCCGCGAGCCCCTGCCCCGGCTGATCGACCACGTGCTGGCGCGTTTCCACACGCGCCACCGCGAACAACTGCCCGAACTGATCCGGCTGGCGCTGCGCGTCGAGCAGGTCCATGCCGCACACCCGGATTGCCCGGCCGGCCTGGCAGATCACCTGCGCGACATGCAGCAGGAACTGGAAAGCCACATGCAGAAGGAGGAGGACGTGTTGTTCCCCATCCTCGCCATGGGCCAGGGCGCGCGTGCCGGCGCTCCGATCACCGTCATGCGCATGGAACATGAACAACACGGCCAGGCACTCGCGCGGCTGGACGCCCTGACCCGGGACACCACGCCTCCCGCGGGTGCCTGCACCACCTGGCGCGCGCTGTACGCCGGCCTGCGCACGCTGCGCGAGGACCTGATGGAGCACATCCACCTGGAGAACAACATCCTGTTCGAACGCGCGGCGACCGACGTACCGGCGCACGCCTGAGCCGGACAGACAGACCGACCGACCGACCGCCATAACAAGGAACACCGCCATGGGCCCCTATCGCAAACTCTGGTTCTCGCTGATCGCCGTACTGGTGGTCACGTTTTCACTGCTCGGTTATTACGGCACCGAGGTCTACCGGCAGGCACCGCCGATACCGACGCAGGTCGCCAGTGCCGACGGCACGGTGCTGTTCACCGGCGACGACATCCTGGACGGGCAGACCGCCTGGCAATCGGTGGGCGGCATGCAGCTCGGCTCGATCTGGGGCCACGGCGCCTACCAGGCGCCGGACTGGAGCGCCGACTGGCTGCACCGCGAACTCATGGCCTGGCTCGAGCTGGCGGCGCAGCAGCAACACGGCACCGGCTACGCGGCACTGGCCGGGCCCGAGCAGGCGGCGCTGCGCGCGGCGCTGAAGGCCGAATATCGCGCCAACCGGGCCGACCCGGCCACCGGCGTGTTGACCGTCTCGCCGCTGCGCGCACAGGCCGTGGCGCAGACCGCGACCTACTACCGCGAACTGTTCTCCGATGCGCCGCACCTGCAGCGATCGCGCGAGCATTTCGCGATGAAGGAAAACACGCTGCCCAGCGCCGAGCGGCGCGACAAGCTGACCCAGTTCTTCTTCTGGACCGCGTGGGCGGCCGCCACCGAGCGGCCCGGCCATGACGTCACCTACACCAACAACTGGCCGCACGAGCCGCTGATCGACAACCGGCCCAGCGGCGAGAACATCGTCTGGTCGGTCGCCAGCGTCGTCGTGCTGCTCGCCGGCGTCGGCTTCCTGGTCTGGGCCTGGGCCTTCCTGCGCAAGCACGACGAGGAACTGCCGGCGCCGGCGGCGCGCGACCCGCTGACCACGTTCGCACTGACGCCGTCGCAACGCGGCCTGGGCAAGTACCTGTTCCTGGTCGTCGCCTTGTTCGTGTTCCAGGTGTTCCTGGGCGGCTTCACCGCGCACTACACGGTCGAGGGCCAGCAGTTCTACGGCATCGACGTCTCGCAGTGGTTCCCGTATGCGCTGGTGCGCACCTGGCACATCCAGTCCGCGCTGTTCTGGATCGCCACCGGCTTTCTCGCCGCCGGCCTGTTCCTGGCGCCGCTGATCAACGGCGGAAAGGATCCGAAATACCAGCGCCTGGGTGTCGACATCCTGTTCTGGGCGCTGGTCGTCGTCGTGGTCGGATCGTTCATCGGCAACTACCTGGCGATCGCGCAGGTGATGCCCGAGCACCTGAACTTCTGGCTCGGCCACCAGGGCTACGAATACGTCGACCTGGGCCGCCTGTGGCAGATCGGCAAGTTCGCCGGCATCGTGTTCTGGCTGGTGCTGATGATCCGCGGCATCGCCCCGGCACTGCGCACGCCGGGCGGCGACAAGAACCTGCTGGCGCTGCTGACCGCATCGGTCGGTGCCATCGGCCTGTTCTACGGCGCGGGCCTGTTCTACGGCGAACGCACCAACCTGTCGGTGATGGAGTACTGGCGCTGGTGGGTCGTGCACCTGTGGGTCGAGGGCTTCTTCGAGGTCTTTGCCACCACGGCGCTGGCCTTCATCTTCTCGACGCTGGGCCTGGTGTCGCGCCGCATGGCCACCACCGCCAGCCTGGCATCGGCCTCGCTGTTCATGCTCGGCGGCATTCCCGGCACCTTCCACCACCTGTATTTCGCCGGCACCACGACGCCGGTGATGGCGGTGGGCGCGAGTTTCTCGGCGCTCGAGGTCGTGCCGCTGATCGTGCTCGGCCACGAGGCCTGGGAGAACTGGCGCCTGGGCAGCCGCGCGCCGTGGATGGCGAACCTGAAATGGGCCTTGATGTGTTTCGTCGCGGTCGCGTTCTGGAACATGCTGGGCGCCGGCGTGTTCGGCTTCATGATCAACCCGCCGATGGCGCTGTATTACATCCAGGGCCTGAACACGACACCGGTGCATGCCCATGCCGCGCTGTTCGGCGTCTACGGCTTCCTGGCGCTGGGCTTCACGCTGCTGGTGCTGCGCTACATCCGGCCGCAATACGCCCTGCGCGAAGGCCTGATGAAGACCGCGTTCTGGGGCCTGAACGCCGGCCTGGTGCTGATGATCTTCACCAGCCTGCTGCCGATCGGCATCATCCAGTTCCACGCCAGCGTGACCGAAGGCCTGTGGTACGCCCGCAGCGAAGCCTTCATGCAGCAGGACATATTGCAGACGCTGCGCTGGGTACGCACCTTCGGCGACGTGGTGTTCATCGTCGGCGCGGTGGCGATGGCCGCGCAGGTCGTGCTCGGCCTGCTCGGTCGCACGCCATCTGCCATCGTGCCGCCCCGCGGCAAGTCGGCGCCGGCCGGCGCGGCGGGTTGACCCGCCGTCCACGGGCGGGCCTGCCCGCACACCGTTCGGGCTGAGCCTGCGGAAACCCCGCCCGACGCGCCGGCCCGCAACCGGCAAACCTCAGGCGCCGGCCTCGACCGCAAACGTGAGGCCGGCATTTTTCTGCAGCCGCTCGCGCAGGCGTGCCCCCATGGCCGAGGCCGGCGTCCAGATGCCGCCGGCCGTATCCGTCGCGTCCTGCAGCAGGCACACGGCCGCCTCGGTGATCATCTTCGACGTGGATCCGTAACCCGGATCACGGTCGCCCTTGACGCTGACGCGCACGCTGTCGCCGTTGGTATTGCTGCCGATGAACAACACATCGTAGAAACCGGCCTCGCGTTCCTCGCGCGACGGGCCCTCGCCCGGCCTGGGGCCACCTGCGCCGCCCAGCGACTTGTCGGCGGCCACTGCGTTGGCGACGGCCTCGCCTTTCTCGCCCGGCCCGGTGACCAGCATCTCGTCGTAGACAAAATCCGTGCCCCAGGCGTGGCCGAGCAGGAAGTTGGAGCGGTGCACGTTGCGCGTGTTGATCGCGGCCATGATGAATGGCGCCACCCACATGCCGAGCACCTCGTCGACCATGGGCTTGTTGCCCGAGGGCTGGCGCGGGCCTTCGAAGCCCGGCGTCAGCGAGAACGGGTTGCGCAGCAGGTCGAGTACGCCCGGGTCCCTGGCCGCGGCGGCCATCGTCGCCTTCAGGCTGGCGGCCGTGCCGCCCGAGAACGTCCCCTTCATCTTGCGCACCCGGCCGCGCACCCGGCTGGCCGGCGTGCCGAACTTCGCCTGCATCTCGTCCTGCACCATGGCCACGCCGAGGTCGAACGGGATCGAGTCGAACCCGCACGAGAACACGATACGCGCACCGCTGGCCTTGGCCCGGGTTTCGTGCGCATCGATCATCGTGCGCATCCACGCCGGCTCGCCGCACAGGTCGACATAGTCGACGCCGGACTGGGCGCAGGCCGCGACCAGTTCGTTGCCGTACAGCTGGTACGGGCCGACCGTGGTCAATACCAGACGGGTGCGCGCCATCAGCGCGTCCAGGCTGGCCGCGTCCGCGCTGTCGGTGACCACCAGCGGCGTGTCGGCCGGAGCATGGACCGCGTCGCGCACCTGGGCCAGCTTGTCGGCGCTGCGCCCGCCCATGGCCCAGCGCACACCGCTGCCGGCCGGATACCGCTGCAACAGGTATTCGATGACCAGGCGGCCGGTGAAACCGGTCGCGCCGTGCACGACGATGTCGAATTCCTTCTGGCTCATGTCGTCTGCTCCTTGTTGTTGTCACACACCCAGCTGGTCGCGCACCTGGTACCACAAGGCACCCATGGCGGTGAACGGCACACGCAACAGGCGCCCGCCGGGAAACGGATGGTGCGGCAGCCGCGCGAACGCATCGAACCGCGTGGTGTCACCCTGCAGCGCCTCGCCCAGCACCCGGCCGATCAGGTGCGTGAAGGTCACGCCATGGCCCGAGCAGCCTTGCGAAAAATAGATGTTCGGCGCCAGCGTGCCGACCTGCGGCAACCGCGACAGGGTCAGCAGGAAGTTGCCGGTCCAGCCGAACTCGATCTCGACGTCCTTCAACTGCGGAAAGGTCTTGACCATCTGCGGCCGGATCAGCGACTTCACTTCTTTCGGGTCGCGCGCGCCGTAGACCACGCCGCCGCCGTAGATCATGCGCTTGTCGGCCGACAGGCGGAAATAGTCGAGCAGGAAGTTGTTGTCCTCGACGCAGTAGTCGCACGGAATCAGCTCGTCGGCCAGCGCACCGAGCGGCGCGGTGGCGATGACCTGGGTGCCGCATGGCATCGAGCGGCTGGCCAGTTTCGGTTCCAGCTTGCCGCCGTAGGCATTGCAGGCCACGATCACCTGCGCCGCCCGCACCTGGCCCTGCGCCGTGTGCACCACGGCGGGCGTGCCGCGTTCGATCTTGGTCACGCCCGATGCCTCGCAAATGGTGCCGCCCAGGCTCTCGAACGCCGCGGCCTCGCCCAGCGCCAGGTTCAGCGGATGGAAATGGCCGCCGGTCGGGTCCACCAGCAGCGCGCTGTAACGATCGGTGCCCAGCAGCTTGCGCACCTCGGCCGGCCGGTCCACCAGCGTCAGGCCGGGATGGCCCCAGCGCTCCCACAAGGCCTTTTGCTCGACCAGGCCCTTGGCCTTGGCATCGTTGACGGCGGCGAAGATGCCGCCGTCCTTGAGGTCGCAGTCGATGGCGTATTTGGCGACCCGCTCGCGCAGCACCTGAGCACCTTCGAACATCATGCGCCCCAGCGGCTCGGCAACCGCCGGCCCATGTTTGGCCTCGATCACGTCCAGGTCGCGCGAATAACTGTGCACGATCTGCCCGCCGTTGCGCCCGGACGCGCCCCAGCCGACCGACGACTGCTCCAGGACCACGACCCGCTTGCCGGCCTCGGCCAGCGCGATACCCGCCGACAGGCCGGTGTATCCGGCGCCGACGATACACACGTCGGCGTCGATCGCGCCGCTCAGCGGCGGCCGTGGCGGCGCCGCGTGGGCGGAATGCGCGTAATAGGAGGGTGCGTGGGCGAATGGGGCCATGATGCTCGGCGAGTCGCCGGAAAGATGCGTGTGATGGACGCCAGTCTAGTGCGAACCGGCCGCCGCATCGGCGGCGCGCCGGGACGACACGACGATGCCCGCGACGATCAGCACGAACGCCACGCCGTGGTAGGGCTGCGGCAACTCGCCCAGGAAGGCCGAGGCCATCACCGCGGCGAACAGCGGCGTCAGGTTGGTGAAGAAACCCGCCATGGCCGGCCCGGCCCGTTGCACGCCCAGGCCCCAGCAGCGGTAGGCCAGCACCGCCGGCCCGACGGCCACGAACACCAGCACGGCCAGCAGGTCGCCGCTCCAGCGGATATGCGCGTCGGTCAGCGCCCATTCCCCGGCGGTGAACATGCCCGACCACAACAGGCCCAGCGTCACCTGCGCCAGCAGGAACGCCGCCCAGTCGGCGCGGATCCCGTCCGGCTCGGCACGCCGCGTCAGCAGCCAGCTGTACAAGGCCCAGCAGAACGTCGCGGCGAGCATGAACAAGTCGCCGGCCACCAGTCGCAGTGCCATCAGTTCGCGCCAGTCGCCGCGCGTGAGCACCACGGCCACGCCGATGATCGACAAGGCCGCGCCGGCCAGTTGCTGGCGCGAGACCCGGGAGTCGAAGAACAGGCGGCCCAGCAGCAGCATCCACAAGGGCATGCTCGAGGCCACCAGCGTCACGTTCAATGCGGTGGAGGTCTGCAGCGCCAGGTATTGCAAAGTGTTGTACAAGCCGACGCCGAACAGCCCGAGCACCGCGAAGCGCCTCCAGTGCGTCCACATGCCGCCGGAGCGCCGCAACACCCAGGCGGCCAGCGGCAACAGGATCACGAACGCCAGGACCCAGCGCAGGAAGTTCAGCGTGAAAGGCGGAATGTCGTCGCGCACCAGCCGTCCGACGACGGCATTGCCCGCCCACATCAACGGCGGCACTGTCAGCAACAAGGCGGTGGACAGTCCCAGGCGTTGTGTCATCGCGCCGACTGTAGCGCGATTGGCCGGGCCTTGCCGTGCCCGCCGCGGCTACGCGGTGGTGCGGGCCAGGCGGCCGATTAGCAGCTTCTTGTTCTCGCGGCTGCGGAAGGCGTGCTCGCGCATGATGGCCTCGGCGCGGGAGCCGGCCTTCTGCTCGAGTGCCTGCACCAGGTCGACGTGGTCCTGCTGGGCGCGGCGGATGAACGAGGTCTCCACCGACGGTACCTGGCCTTGCAGCGTCAATGCGTTGGCGCCGGCCATCGGAATGCGGCTGACGAATTGCAGCGTCGCGGCCAGGGCGTCGTTGGCGCCGGCGGACACGATCAGGCTGTGGAAACGCAGGTTGAGCTCGGACCATTGCAGCGCATTGACGCCGCATGACAGGCGGTCGGCTTCGTCGACCAGTGACTGGCCCATCGCAAGACAGGAACGCATCTCGTCCAGCGTCTCGATGGGTACGCCGCGTTCGACCGCCAGCCGCGCGGCCATGCCTTCGAGCGTGCCGCGCACGTCGACGGCATCGGCGATCTGGTCCAGCGTGAACGCGCGCACCTTGAAGCCACGGGTGGGCAGGCGTTCGAGCAGCCCTTCCTTCTCCAGTTCACCGAGCGCCAGCCGCAACGGCGTGCGCGAGACCGCGAGTTCCTGCGCGAACTGCAGCTCGACGACACGGTGGCCGGCCGGCAGCTGGCCCGACAGGATGCGGCCGCGCAATTCGGTGACGACACGTTCGATCTGGGAACTCATGGCAGGCGGGAAACGAGGGGGAGTGGGAGATAGTGGAACACAGCGCGGAATCGATTTTTGCATGCAGTAATTGATTCATATCAAGGGTTTTCCCTAGGTTTTGCTTGATAAATATCAAATACAGTCGTGCTGCTTTCACTTATTGCATGCAATAAATGATTCGCTTAGCTGGCGAACAACCACTGCCGTCGTTCGCCGACCGGCCGGTCGAACGACCGGCTCGCCGCCCACAGGAGACACCGATGAACTTGCCCACCCGTTTAGCAACATCGCTGCTGGCTTGCGCCGCAGCCAGCACCGCGTATGCCCAGAGCATGGCCGAACTGGTCAGTGCGGCCGAGAAAAAGCCGGCCGTGACCTGGTACGAGAGTTCCCCGTCCGAACAGGCCGACAAGGTGCTGGAGGCGTTCTCGGCCAAGTACCCGAACATCAAGATCAAGCACACGCGCCTGGTCGGCGGCAACGAACTGGCGGTGCGCACCGTGCAGGAAATGCAGGCCCGCGGATTCACCGGCGACGTGCTGACCGGCGGCGCCGACCACATGTGGCAACTCAAGGAGCGGGGCCACCTCGACGCGGTGAACTGGAATGCGCTGAACATCCCCAAGGAGATGGCGCCGAACCCGTACATGACCAGCACGGCGGCTTCGATCTACGTCGTGTCATGGAACACGAAGAAGGTCAGCGACGCCGAGGCACCGACCACCTGGGCCCAGCTGCTCGACCCGAAATGGACCAACCGCGTCGGCTCCTGGGTGCGGGCCGCCGCCTTCGCCCAGCTGGCCGCAACCCAGGGTGAAGACAAGGCCACCAAGGACCTGGAGCGTTTCGTCGCACTCAAGCCCATGCTGTTCAAGAGCACCTTCCCGCTGGCGCAGGCCGTGGGTTCGGGCGAGATCGACCTGGGCGTGGGTTTCTACCACAGCACCTTGCCGCCCCTCAACGCCGGCGCACCGATCAAGATGCGCGCGCTGGACATCGTGCCCATGCACATCATCTATTCCGCCATCAGCAAGGGCGGCAAGAATCCGGAGGGCGCCCGCGTGCTGCTGAGCTGGTTGTCGTCGGAGGAAGGTGCGCTGGCCTATGAAAACGCCACCGGCCGCGGCAACCCGATGCTGGCCAAGACCAAGACCGCGCAGTTCATCGCCGGCAAGAAGCTGTCCGAGTGGCCGCCCGAGAAGTCCGGTGAACTCGGCGCGCTGAACGAGCGTTACAACAAGATGCTGGAAACGGTCGGGGCCGCCCGGTGACGTCGCTGCAGCAGATCGATACCCGTCCGCCGGCCGGCTCCGTGCCCGGCGGCGCATCCGCCGGAGCCCGAACGAAGCCGGCACGGGCGGCGCTGACGCCGCTCAACATCGCCCTGCTGCTGCTGCTTTTCTATCTGGTGGCGGTGCCGCTGGCGCTGCTGCTGGTGGCCAGTTTCTCGCCCACCGGATTGCCGCTGGACCCCGGCTGGGGCCTGGTGCATTTTGCCGCCGTCTACGGCGATCCGGGCTTCTACCGGCTGGTCGGCAACACCGTCGTGTTTGCGATCGGCTGCACGCTCGGCGCGTTGACGGTGGGCGGCCTGCTCGCCTGGCTGGTCGAGCGCACCGACCTGCCGTTCAAGGGCACGGCCCGGGTCGCGATCGCGTTGCCGATGGTGCTGCCGCCGTTCCTGCTGGCCATGGGCTGGGCCTTGCTGGCCAGCCCGCGCAACGGCTCGCTGAACGAGCTGATCAAGATCACGCTGGGTCTGGACCAGGGCCCGCTCAATATCTATTCCCTCGGCGGCATGGTGTTCGTCGAGACGCTGGCACTCGTGCCCTCGGTCTACCTGATCCTGTCGAGCGCGTTCCGCAACATGGATCCGGCGCTCGAAGAAGCGGCCATGACCAGCGGCGCGCGCTGGCCGCAGATGATCCGGCGCATCTTCCTGCCCATGCTCTCGCCGGCGCTGCTCGCGGCCGCCGCCTATCTGCTGATCGTCGGTTTCCTGGTGTTCGACGTGCCCGGAACACTGGGCCTGCCGGTGGACATCTTCGTCGTGTCCTCGCGCATCGTCTACCTGGCCACCGACCAGTCCGGCGGCACCGCCGCCTACGGGCAGATCGCCGCCATCGGCGTGACCTTTCTGGTGCTGCTGCTGGGCCTGGCCTGGTCGTACCGCCGACTCACCGCACAGGCCAGCCGTTTCGTCACCATCACCGGCAAGGGGTTTCGCCCGCGTGAGTTGCGCCTGGGTGCGCTCAAGCCGCTGGCGCTGGGACTGGTGGTGCTGTATTTCCTGCTCGCGGTCGTGGCGCCGCTGGGCCTGCTGGTCTGGACCAGCCTGACGCCGTACCTGGCGCCGGTGAGCTGGGACATGTTGCCCAAACTCACGCTCGACCACCACGTCGCACTGCTGGACGACCGGCGCATGGGCGCGGCGAGCTGGACCTCGATCTGGGTCTCGGCGCTGAGCGCCACCATCGTCACGACGCTGTCGCTGCTGATCGCCTGGGCCGTGTTGCGCGGCAAGGGTCGCGGCCGCGGCCTGATCGACTCCTTGTCGTTCATGCCGCTGGCCATCCCCGGCACGATGATCGGCATGGCGCTGATCTACGTCTACCTGACGCTGAGCTTCATCCCGGTCTACGGCACGGCCTGGATCATGGTGATCGCCTATGTCACGGTCTACCTGTCGTTCACCTCGCGCACGGCCAATGCCACGCTGATCCAGCTGCATCCCGAACTCGAGGAGGCCGCGCGCACCTGCGGCGGCACGCCGGCCTACACGATCCGGCGCATCGTGCTGCCGCTGATGCTGCCGGCACTGGCCGGCGCCTGGATCTGGGTCGTCGCCCATGTCATGCGTGAACTGTCGACGGCGCTGCTGCTGCAGGGCGACGACAACGCCACCGTCGCGGTGCGCCTGTTCAGCTACTGGTCCGGCGGACAACCCAACAAGGCCGCGGCCGTGGGTGTCTGGCTGGTCGTGGCCATGACCTTCGTCACCATCGCCTGGCAGTGGCTCTCGGCCCGCCGCCCCACTGCTCCTGCCAACTGAAAATTCCATGGTCAACATCCAAGATCTCTGGCTCACCTATCCCGGTGCCGCTTCCCCTTCGGTCAAAGGCGTCTCGATTCAGATCGAGGCCGGCGAATTCCTGACCCTGCTCGGCCCCAGCGGTTGCGGCAAGACCAGCACGCTGCGCAGCGTCGCCGGCCTGGAAACCCCGACCGGCGGCTCCATCACCATCGGCACCACCCGCGTGTTCGGCGACGAGGGCCGCTGCAACATCCCGACGCACGCGCGCGACATCGCCATGGTGTTCCAGTCCTATGCCATCTGGCCGCACATGACGGTGGGCCAGAACGTCGCGTTTCCGCTGGACGTGGCCGGCACGTCCGGCGACGAATCCCGGCGCCGCGTGGCCGAGGTGCTCGACATGGTCGGCCTGCGCGAATACGCCGATCGCAGCGCCACGCAACTCTCCGGCGGCCAGCAGCAACGCGTGGCGATCGCCCGCGCGCTGGTGCGCCGCAGCTCGGTGATGCTGCTCGACGAGCCGCTGTCCAACCTCGACGCCAAGCTGCGCGAGCAGATGCGCGTGGAGTTGCGCGACCTGCTCAAGCGCGTGGGCATGACGGCGATCTACGTCACCCACGACCAGGAGGAGGCGCTGATGTTGTCCGACCGCATCGCGCTGATGCAAGGCGGCCGGCTGATCGAAACCGGCACGCCGCGCGGCCTGTACCTGGAGCCGACGACCGTGTTCGGCGCCACCTTCCTGGGCGCGGCCGAGGTGATCGCGGTCACGGCCTGCAACGGCAACCGCGTCGACACCGCCATCGGTGCATTGCAACTCGAGCGGACCCTGCCCAACCTGACGCACGTGGCCATCCGGCCCGAGGCCATCGTCATCGAACCCGCGGGCGCATCGCAGTCCGATGCCGACGGCGTCAATCGCATGAACGCCACACTGACCAGCGTCGTCTTCTCGGGGCGCCAGCAGCAGCTGGTGCTCGAGCTGCCCGGCGGTCGCCGGCTCAACGCCCAGGTCGACGCGACGCGCCCGTTCGCCGCCGGCGACGCGGTCGTGGTCGCGCTGCCGCCGGCACGCCTGATGCCCCTGCTGGAGGACACCACTGCATGACCACGACGAACACGCCCTTCGAAGTCCGCCCCTACCGGCTGAAGCTGCAGACCCCCTACCGCTGGTCCAAGGGCACGCAGTATTTCCGCAGCGGCCTGATCCTGCGCATCGAAAGCGAGGGCCATGTCGGCTGGGGCGAGGCCGCGCTGCCGCCCCATGTCGACTACGACCCCGCCGACTTCGCACGCGAATGCCGTGCGCTGATGGCCGGTCTCGATCCATTGGCCGACGACTTCCTGACCCAGCTCGACCTGCGCGAGTGCCCGGCCCGGCTGCGCTGCGGCATGTCCACCGCCGTGTTGACCTTGCGCGCCGCGAAGGCCGGCCAGCCCTTGGCCACCTGGCTGCTGGGCGGCACGCAGCCCACACCGGCACGGGTCCCGGTCAACGAGCTGATCGGCGACGCCGACCCGGCCGTCTGCGCCGCACGTGCCGACGCCGCCGTTGCGCAGGGCCAGGACACGGTCAAGGTCAAGTGCACCGACGAGCGCGAACTCGACCTGCGGCGTGTCGCGGCGATCCGCGCCGCCCAGCCGGACATCCGTATCCGCATCGACCCGAACGAAAGCTGGCCGCTGGCATGGGCCGCCGAACAGCTCAACGCGATGGACCGCTACACCATCGACTATTGCGAAGAGCCGCTGCCGCGCGGCACGCCGCTGTCCGCCTACGGGCAGCTGCGCACGCAGACCCGGGTGCCGATCGCGCTCGACGACAGCATCCGCACGTTGCGCGACGTCGAACTCGCGGTGCTGCACAAGGCGGCCGACCTGTTCGTGCTCAAGGCGCAACGGGTCGGCGGCCCGGACAAGCTGCTGCAGATCATCCGCGCCGCCAGCGCGGCCGGCGTGGGCTGCACCATCACGTCGAGCATCGAAACCTCGCTCGGCCTGTACCTGGGTATCCACTGCACCGCGCTCACCCCGGCACCGATGGCGGCGGCGGGCATCGGCACGGCCCGCTTCTTTGCCGAGAACGTGTGCGAGCCGCCACCCATCGTGGACGGCCACATGGCGCTGCCGCAGACGCCGGGCCTGGGTTTCGATCCGCAGTCCTGGTGGGACGCGCAGCCGCGCGACACCGGACAGAACGCACCAGTCACGCCTTGAAACGGGAGGGAGGTCCATCCATGAACAGCAACGAACACCACTATGTCGGACTGCCGACACCCACGGCCAGCCGCCTCACCGAAACCAAGCACTATTTCCAGGCGCTGGACAACTTCACCCGCGTGATGGCGATCCGGCCCGGCGAACGCGTGCTGATGCTGGCCGATCCGCTGCTCGACCCGCGCGTCATCGATGCGGTGATCGGCGTTGCCCGCTCGCGCGGCGCCACGGTGCGTATCTACATGGAGACCAGCACCCAGGTCACCGAGGTGCCCGAGGAAGTGCACGCCATGCTGCGCAAGGCCGACTTCGTCGTGTCCACCTGGTTCTGCTCCATCCTCGATCCGCTGTGCATCGACCTGCGCCGCAAGGGCCAGCGCTGGGTCAAGATCACCTACTTCCGCGACCTCGACCTGCTGCACACGCCGCAGGCGCGTTTCCCGGTCGACCTGATCGGCGAGATCATCCGCGCCACAGCGCTGCGTTACCCGGCCGACGGCGATTTCGACCTGCATTTCACCGATCCGCGCGGCAGCGATTTCCGCATCCACTTTGACGCCGAGATGCGCACCAACCAGCTCGCCACCAACCGCTGGCGCGGCCAGATGACGGCCGAGGAAGACGGTTGTTACGTGCATTACCTGCCCACCCACGGCCCCAACCTGTGGGACCACAACTCGGTCAAGAACGACCGCAACGCCGTGGTGCGGATGTCGGGGGTGCTGTATCCGCAATGGGCGATCGGTTTTGCCCGGCCGTTCACCGAGCGCATCGGCGTCTGGTTCGAGGGCGACACGGTCAGCCGTGTCGACGGCGAGTCCGAAGAGGCCGTCATCCTGCGCGAGATGCTGGTCGGCGGACGCATGATCGAGGGTGGTGGCTGCGGCTTCAACCCCAAGGCGCCGCGCCACACGATCTATCCGGCCGGCTCCAACGCGCCCGGCGCACTGCATTTCGGCATCGACCTGGTCAAGCCCAGCGAATACATTCGCCGCGTGATGCCGGACTGGGAGGAGCCGCCGGTGCACATGGACCTGGTCGCGCTCGACGCCACGGTCCGGGCCGGCGACAACCTGCTGGTCGACAACGGATTCCTGTGCGCGTTGCGCGATCCGTCCGTGGTCGAGATGGCGCAGCGTTATGGCGATCCGGTGGAACTGCTCGAACGCGCGGTCGACTGACGGCGGCGCACGCGGCCGCGCTCAGCGCGGCAACACCAGCGTCGCCGCCAGCCCGCCTTCGGGCCGGTTGGCCAGTTCCAGCCGGCCGCCATGGCGCCGGGCGATCTCGTCGGCAATGGCCAGTCCCAGCCCGGTGCCGCCCCGGCTGCGGTTGCGCGACGACTCGATGCGGTAGAAGGGCGCCAGCACCCGGGCCAGCTCCGGCTCCGCGATGCCGGGGCCCTGGTCCAGCACCTGGATCCGCAAGCCATCGGGCTCAGCGGCCAGCCGGATGCGCGCACAGCCGCCGTAACGCACCGCGTTGTCGATCAGGTTGGACAGGCAGCGCCGGATCGACGTCAGCTGCACGGACACCGGCACGCAGACCCCGTCGGCATAGTCGTCCGCGTCTTCGAAGCGCACGTCCTG